>JAHBAO020000147.1 GCA_018500065.2 Octadecabacter sp.
CCTGCCCCGCCAACACAAAGCAAATGGACGGCGTTCGGATGGGCATTTTTGGGTGCGGCGTTCGCAACCGTGGCGGCTGTTGCGATTGTGACGTTTGGCTGACCTAGCCTTCGCGCAGTGCGCTGACGTCTGAGGCCAACACCGAGATCCCGCCTCTAAGAACGAGAACCGAATTGCCGTTTTCGTTCTGGACCTCCTGTACGCGGGTGTAGATGTCTGCGGTTTCCGCAAGAACGACCTCGCCGTTGGATGAGCTGACCACTTGGAATTGGTAGAGGCCAGACGGGAACGGCGTTCCATCCGTATCGGTTCCGGCCCATTCAATCGGATCGGTCGACAGCGGGATTTCGCTGCGTTGGACTTCGTTACCGTCAGCATCAAATACCACAAGCTCCACTTTGTCGGCGACGGATGCCGGGTTCGGCGCGATGGTGATTGAACTGCCATCAAATTGAGCGGGGACAGCAGCGCGGGCTTCTTTGCCGACCCAATCCGCCATTTGTGCCATGCCTGTCGTCGACATTTGCACCATCAACGACGAGAGCAGATCGTTGGTCAGGACAGCCTGTTCAACGCCGGAAAACGTGGCAAGTTGTTGCGCGTATTCGGACGAATCTGTCGGGTTGAGCGGATCCTGGTTTTCCATCTGAACCGTGAGCATTTTCAAAAACGTCTCAAAGTCAGAGCTGATAACAGCCTCTGGTGTTTCGGTTTGCGGTGCCAATGAAGGCGCGGCTGTGGTGGTTTGGGTGATTTCCATCAGGGTCTCTTTCGTTACAATTTGAGGTCGAGGCCGCCAGTCAGCGTTACGTGCATGATGGGTGGCGGCGATTCTGTTGTGTTTCTTGGGCTTTCCGAAGTCGGTTCCGGATGCTCATCTTCCCATGCGTCATTCGATCCATCAGTCCGTTCGCCAAACGTGAAGCTTGGGTTGTCGTATCCCATGTCGCGCAATTCCCGCGCCAGAAGTTCGATATTGCGGCGCATCAGGTCCGCGGTTTCAGAGCGTTCCGCCAGAATGTTCACGGTCATGCCCGCGTCCCCGTTGGTGAGGGAAATACGAACGCGGCCAAGTTCTTCTGGGTTTAAGAGAATCTCGGTTGTGGTGTTTGAGGACTGGGAGATCGCCGCACCAATTTGCGACGCGATCTGCGGCGCATGATGTTGCGTCGTTTGGGAAACGGGTGTCTGCGCGTTTGCTGCGTTGGTGTGGGTGGGCTGCGATGCGGGTAACTCAATTTCCGCAACGGCATTCGACATCAGATTGGATAGGTCGCTTTTGGGTAGTGGTGATGCAGCCAAGGGCGGAGGTTTTGAAAGAGACGCGGGGTTCGGACTTGCAAAAGTTTGTGGTGCTTTCGACTGATCCTGAGGGGGAAGCGTTATGTCTGGCGCTGCATTTTGGCGTTGGGCGGTGGCTTGAAACGGGTTCGGCGTTGCAGCTGATTGCGAAGTTTGAACTGTTGGATTTGCCGTCAAAGTCCTGGCCGTCGCGGTCTGATTGTTCAAGCCCGCGACTGGCGGTGGGTCGTTGCTGTTTTTATCACGCGCGACTGTTTGCACGGGTGCCTGTTCACTACCTGACTGTCGTTCCAATTGTCCGTTTTGTTTCCGCGCGTCGAAGTTCGTTGGCAGCACAGCACCCGATGGCATGGAAGGGGCATGTGCTGTCGCCGTTTCGGACATTGAAGGTGGTGTCGGCGCAGCGCCTGCCTTTGCGATTGTATTTGCCGGAATACTTGTTTCAGTCTGCTCTGTTGGTAAAACAAGCTGCTGTCGAACATGGAGTGCTTGCACGACGTCTGAACGGCCCTCTCCGAGTATCGGCTTTCTGAAGGGTGCTTGCGTCGCATTGGTGAACTGGTGCGCGCGCGGGTCCGATTGGGCATTCGACGGGAGCTTTGGCGGTCCGTCGTTTGCGGATTGGATGCCCGTGCGCTCAATCAAGTTGCTTTTTTCGAAGTGTGGCTGTGGCTGAACCTCCGCCGCCTCTGAGTCGGGAACAGCGCGAGTGGTGTCCGCGTCGCTTTGGCTAAGGGTCGGCGATGGTGCGGCCTTTGGTGTTTCAGACGCGGTAAACTCGGACCAGATTTGCGCAAACTCGATCGGGTCTTCGCCATTCTGTTCGGCTCCGCTGTTCCGCAAACCCTGCGTGGCCGCCTGCCCTGTTTCAGGTGAATTGGTATCAATTTGAATCATCGGTTTCTCCGAAAGCGAGCGGTTTAACCGTTTCTACAGCACAGAAACTTACTCAATCTTTACCGCTAGCCCCTAACAATCAGGAAAATTTTCCGCATCGGAGTTTTAGAATGGAAATACAGCACTCAAACGCGGCTTCTGCGTCCCAATCGCAGCCCGCAGCGTCGCACGAAACCCAATTGATGGCGGTTGCGCAATCATTAGAGGCTGCATTTTTGTCTGAAATGTTAAAGTCCGCGGGTATTGGAGAGACGCCCTCAGACTTTGGGGGCGGTGCGGGCGAGGATCAATTCGCTTCGTTTTTGCGCGACGAGCAAGCGAAACAAATGACTGCGGCAGGGGGAATCGGGCTAGCGCAGTCGATGTTTGACGCAATGATGGCACGGTCACGATGACAAAAGCGGTAGAACGATTGGCGCGCCTCTTAGAGGTCGAGCGCGTTGCCCTTTTGAACGGTGACTTTGACGCGATTGGCGGGTTGGTTGCCGAAAAAGAGGCGTTGTCGACCCAGTTTGATGACGCGAACGCACCCGAGCTGAAACTTTTGTCGATTGCGTTGGCGCGCAACAGCAGCCTTTTTGCGGCAGCGCACGAAGGTGTGACCGCTGTTGTTTCGACGTTGCGGCAACAACGCGCAGCACGCACGACACTTTCTAGTTATGATTCTTCGGGCAAGGCCACGCAGATTTCACAGCCTGAACGCGGCACCGAACGACGTTACTAAAATTGTCGGCAAAGGACACGAAATTGACGCCTGCCTGTTAAGGCCTCGTTAGTTGGTACTGGGCATGTTGTCCGTGCACCCCACATGGGTGGCACTGGTCCTAGCCGGATCAGATATCCGTCAGAATGGCGTCCCATCCGGCTTCAACACTGAAGTTGGTTCATGAAAACTTGGCGCAAAACGCGCCCTAAAATGTAGGACCCAAAATATGTCCAGTATTCTGACAAACAACAGCGCAATGGTTGCGCTGCAAACCCTCAAGTCCATCAACAGCGATTTGGGCAAAACACAATCCATGATCTCGACAGGTAAAGATGTTGCCTCAGCCAAGGACAACGCCTCTGTCTGGGCGATCTCCAAGGTTATGGAATCAGACGTCAAAGGTTTCAAAGGCATTTCCGACAGCCTCAACCTAGGCGAAGCAACGGTCTCCGTTGCCCGTCAGGCTGCGGAAGCCGTGACCGACCTTCTGACCGACATCAAAGGCAAGATCGTTGCAGCACAAGAAGCCAACGTGGACCGGAGCAAACTGCAAACCGACATCGAAGCACTGACCGATCAGATCGAATCAGTCGTCGGTGCGGCGCAGTTCAACGGCCTCAACCTGATCGACGGCACATCGACCGACGACATGAGCATCCTGTCTTCGCTGAACCGCGGCTCCGACGGGTCTGTCACCTCGGCTTCTATCGATGTTGGCCGCCAGAACCTGTCTCTGACGGACGCGGCGACAACAGCCGCATTCGATGGCTCTACTGTTGACGACGGCACACTGGCAGCCGTTGGCTCGACGAATGACGATGCCGACGTAACGGTGGCCGATAGCGCCGATACGGCGATCACGATCGCCAGCGTTCAGGAAGGTGCCGGCTATCGCATCACCCTGTCCGATGTTCAGCTCAGCTCTCCGAATGGCGGCACGTCCGTTGGTTCGCGTGAGTTCCTTTATGTGGCATCGGCAACTGACAGTGTGGACTCTGTCCGCGATAACCTGTCGGCTCAAGTCTCTGCCTACTTGGGCGCGTCCGCTGACTCCGGTGACTATACCGTCACCAACGGCACGAACGCCGGTGAGTTCACTATCGCAAACGGGTCTGGTGAGAACCTGACCGTCAAGATGGAGACGCAGTCCGGCGCGACACCTGGCACAACTTCGACAGCAGCTGGCCTTGGTGGGCTTGCCGCACTCGACGTGACCACGGATGTGGGTGCGGGTCAGGCTTTGTCCACGATTGACACGCTGATCGACAAAGCAATCGATTCCGCTGCGGCCTTCGGTTCCGCGCAAGGCCGGATCGAGACCCAGTCGGACTTCATCAGCAAGCTGTCCGACAGCCTGAAGTCCGGTATCGGCTCTCTGGTGGATGCGAACATGGAAGAGGCCTCTGCACGTTTGCAGGCGCTTCAGGTCCAGCAGCAGCTGGGTGTCCAGTCGCTGTCCATCGCGAACCAGGCGCCACAGTCGATCCTGTCCCTGTTCCGGTAAGTCCAACAAATCCTGAGGCACCTTCGGGTGCCTTGGGACCCCATTCACCGCATGGCAAAGCCGTGTGAAGTTGACTTCCGTCCCGAAAGGACCCGACGTGAATATCATAGACCAAGCCCGTCAGGCTTACGCCCCCAAGACCTCCGCGCTGCGCACAGGGCGATCCGCCGAACATCAACTTTTCAGCGAAGTTACCGCCCGCCTTCGCACAACCGCCGACAAGCTTCCAAGCGGCTTTCCCGCTTTCGCCGAAGCAATCCATGCCAATCGCGCAGTCTGGACACATCTCGCATCTCAGGTCGCAGATGATGACAATGCGCTGTCCAAAGACTTGCGCGCGCGGATATTTTACCTTGCAGAGTTTACGTCGTTTCA
>JAHBAO020000224.1 GCA_018500065.2 Octadecabacter sp.
AGGTGAACCGTCGCCTTGATCTGTTGGAAAAGGGTGGCAACCGCGAGGAAGTTCTGGACCAGCTCCGCAAGGAGATGAGCCAACATATGAGTTCAAAGAACATTCCTTTGTACTCTCTGCTGGCGTCCAAAGCCCAGAAAGCCAACATTGCCTTCACCCCGGCCCAGCTGGTGATGCTGATGGTGGTGTTGTGCGGCGTTGCCTTCATGGGTCTCACTGTCGGCACGGCAACATCCTTGCCAATCCGCGCGGCAGTTTCCGTTGCGATGGGTGTTGGCGGTATCTTCTTCTGGGTGAACGGCAAGGCAAAGAAACGCATTGCGATGATCGAAGAACAGCTGCCGGATGCGGTTGAACTGATGGTGCGTTCTTTACGTGTTGGTCACCCGTTCAGCTCTGCGGTGGCGATCGTTGCCCGCGAAGTCCCTGATCCACTTGGCACCGAAATGGGCGTGATTTCGGATGAGGCGGCTTATGGTCGCGACATGGGCGAGACGCTCAAGCAGATGGCCGAACGCATCGACATGCAGGATATGCGCTTTTTGGCGGTGGCCGTGACCATTCAGCAAACGGCTGGTGGTAACTTGGCTGAAATTCTGCACGGTCTGGCGCAGGTCATCCGCGCACGGTTCAAACTGTTCCGCCGCGTGAAAGCGATCACCGCTGAAGCGAAATGGTCTGGCATGTTCTTGTCGGTGTTCCCATTGGGCGCGCTTGTGATGATCAACCTGCTTCAGCCGAACTATTACGACGCCGTAAAAGAGACATCCGCGTTCATTCCCGCATGTCTGGTTGTGGCTGGTTTCTTGGGGACAAACGTATTCGTCATGCGTCGTCTCGTGAACATTAAGGTGTAATGACATGGCTTTCTTAGACACCATCAACGCCAAACTGACCGAGATGCTCGGTCCTTTCGGCCCCCTCATTGCCATCCTGATGCTGGGTGTGCTGCTGATCTTGCTGGTGCTTCCGGCAATGTTGCAAAAGCAGGACGACCCGCTGGATCGGTTGAAGGCGTCAAACACTGCACGCAACGCAGCGGGCACACCAGAACGCCTCCGTGCCAGCCAAGGTACCGACAAGCTGGATAAGTATTCCAGCTTTCTGGAACCACAGGACGAAGAAGAATATTCCGCGATCCGCCTGAAGCTGATCCAAGCGGGCTACCGCACGAAGTCCGCTGTCAAAAGCTACCACTTCGCGCAGTTCGCCCTTGGTATCACCCTGCTTTTGCTTGGCGTCGCCTATGCGGTTTACAAATCGTCCACGGGCGATCCGTCGACCAAGAACACGATCATGTCGATCCTGATCCCGGGCATGGCGGGTTACTATCTGCCGAAATGGTGGGTTGGTAAGCGCCAGAAGGAACGCCAAGAAGAAATGGTCAATGGCTTTCCAGATTCACTGGATATGATGCTGGTTTGCGTTGAAGCGGGTCAATCCCTTGATCAGTCCATCATTCGTGTGTCCCAAGAATTGAAGTCTGGCTTCCCCGCGCTGGCTGAAGAATACGAAATGGTCAGCAACGAAATGAAGGCCGGTAAGGACAAAACCCAAGTTCTGCGCGATTTCTCTGAACGCACAGGCGTGGCCGACATCGCGTCCTTCGTGACCGTTCTGATCCAGTCGACCCAGTTTGGTACGTCCATCGCCGAAGCCTTGCGCGTGTTCTCTGCAGAAATGCGGGACAAACGGGTGATGCGCGCCGAAGAAAAGGCCAACACCTTGCCGACAAAAATGACACTCGCGACGATGATGTTCACGGTTCCACCGCTTCTTATCATCCTCATCGGGCCGTCCATCTATAATATCTACGAGACACTTCAAGCCGCCAACTTCTAAAGGCCCACATGCGAAGACTTGTAGCTTTGATAATCGCAATAAGCGTCCTCACCGGCTGTGGTGAGGGCGCTTTTGCGCCATCTGACGGCGACCGCGTGTTCGCGCCGGGTGTTGCAGGCAATTCCAGCATTGATGGGCTTGAGGTCGGGCATCGTTTGATGGCCGCTGGTGAATATGATCTGGCCCTGCGCGCCTACACCCGCGCCGCCGGGCAACAAGGCCTGAATGTTGATACGCTATCTGCGCTGGGGTCTGCGAACCTCAAACTCGGGCGCTTAAACCAAGCAGAATCCCTGTTGCGCCGCGCCACGCAAGAAGACCCCGCATTTCCCGCCGCATGGAACAATTTGGGCGTCATTTTGATGGAACGCGGCAAAATCAGTGAAGCGGCGCAAGTTTTTCGTCGCGCATTTGCCACGGATAATGGCAATTCTGACGAAATCCGCGACAACCTGCGCTTGGCGCTCGCAAATTTAGAAAATCCGTTTAATACTTCTCGACAAGAAAACGAACCTTTCCAATTGGTGCGGCGGGGCACCGGCGACGTGCTGCTCCTGTCGACACTGTAAAGGCAGAGCAGAAAAAGGACGCAACAAACATGCGCCACCCAATCGTTATTTCCGCAGCCCTGATAGGTACGTTGGCATTGGCCGCGTGCGATCAATCTGGCGAAGCACAAGTCGAACGCGCCTTGCAAGACGTGAATGTTGTCGATGAAACCAACCTCAATGATGTGATGTTGACCGTCGCGGACCCCAATGAAGCCGTGAACTACTTTTTGCGCGCCTCGACCAACGACCCGGGTCGCATTGATTTGATGCGCGGCCTCGCGAAATCCCTGATCCGCGCCCGCCGCCCCGCTGAGGCAGCTGCCGCATGGAAGGCCGTGGTCGAGCATGAAGACGCAACGCTGGATGACCAGATCGATCTTGCGGATGCCTTGATCCGGACCAATGATTGGGAAGGTGCACAAGCCGCCCTTGATGCAATTCCACCGACCCACGAGACGTATAAACGGTATCGCCTCGAAGCGATGGTCGCGGACAGCAACGAAGAATGGGAAAACGCCGACAGTTTCTACGAAACTGCTGCGGGCCTCACGACGTCCCCTGCGGGCGTCCTCAACAACTGGGGTTTCTCCAAGCTGACACGCGGCGATTATTCCAGTGCGGAACGTCTGTTTACAGATGCCCTGCGCAATGATCCTGATCTGTTTACCGCCAAGAACAACCTCGTTCTGGCGCGTGGCGCGCAGCGCAACTACGATTTGCCTGTGATCCAGATGTCGCAAATCGAACGCGCGCAATTGCTGCACACACTGGCGCTTACGGCGATCAAACAGAACGATCTGACCATCGGTCGCGGTCTGCTGCGTGAAGCCATCGACACGCATCCGCAGCACTTCGAAGCGGCTGTGCGTTCGCTTCGTGCGCTCGAAGATAACGTGACGAACTAAACGTGTTCGCGTTTCCTGAAGTCTCGGTCACGGTCACGCAATCCATTGCGTTTCTGATCTTCGTCGCACCTTTGTGCATCTATGTTGCATGGAACGATCTACGTGCCATGAAGATCCCCACATGGTCCACGGATGCGCTTGCGATCGTGTTTGTGGTGGTGGGTTTTTGGGTGATGCCGTTTAGCGATTATTTGTGGCGTTACGCACACTTCGGGGTCGTTCTTATAGTCGCGATCCTGGCCAATGTGATCGGCGCAATGGGCGCAGGCGATAGTAAATTCCTGGCATCTGCGGCCCCTTTTGTCGCCTTAGACGACACCGGATTTGTCCTTATGCTACTTGGCGCCGGTATGGCGGCGGGTCTTGCTATCCATCGCATCGCCAGATCCATCCCAGCGGTGCGCAATATGGTCCCAGATTGGGAAAGCTGGGCGCAAAAGAAGCGTTTTCCAATGGGCTTTCCTTTGGGCGCGGTCCTGATCGTTTATCTGGCGATTCCGCTGTTCTAAAGCGTTACTTAATCAGCCCAATTCGTAGAGGATATACAGCTCGGTACGGCGGATTTCTGTCGCCTCGATCTGAACCTCACGTTCCTCGAACGCAGTAAGGATAAGCGCCTGCAGGTCTTGCGCCACCGGGCACAGTGGCACCAACAGATAATCCGCGTCCTCAATTCCTGGCAAGCCACCGTAGTACCACGGCGCACCCTGCTCTATCGGTTCCAGATCGCCAAACAACCAATGGCTTGAGAACAAATCAGCCGCAAACAGCGACCGCCCATCGGCAAGCCCTGCATCTTCCAGATCGCGCACCATCGTTTCCATGATCATCGGCAAGCCCAGCTCAACCGTGCAATTTGGGATCGTCTCCCCCATGAACGTTGGTTGCGCGTCGCGCTTTGGATAGGGTTCCAGCCCCGCAACAACACCGTCCATCGCGACACGCGCATCCACACGGTTTACCCGCAAATCAAGGCCTTGCAGGTCACGGTGGATGCCGCCACGCGACATGATCGGCGCGTAGTCAGCCTCAATCACATTCATATGACGAAACGGGCTATAGGCGAGGTTAAAGAACGACGGCGCCGTCAGCGCGAGGGCGGCCACAGCCACAACACCAAGCGCGTCGCGCATGTTCAGCCCCCATCCATTTACCACATCGCCCACATCTTCGCGCAGCGCTAGAAGCAGAACCGCCAACAGCAACAACCACTGCGGGTCATTCCCGAAGTTTTGATACGTCACATAAAAGAACCCCGGTACAAGAAGCAAAAGCACCAGCCCGCCGGTTTCGACCTTGGCTTGGCGCAGGAAAATAACACCCGCGACCACCGCCAATGATCCACCAATGTAGGCCGGCGCGCCCATCACCGCCGACAGCTTTTCCCCCGGTGCCGCGCGCACTTCGGACCCCGCGACAGTCAGCAAGTCTTGCGCATATGCAAACCAGAACTCGAGCCCGACAAACAGTGTGATCGCGCCCGCAATCACCAGACCTGTGATCAGGCCCACGACGATTGCCCGCTTTTGCCCTGTCATGAACAAGGCCAGCAAGATCGGCGCTGCAAAGGACACAAAATAAGTCATCTTGATCATGACCATCACGCAAATCATTACGCCAATAATTACACCATCAACCGTGCCGCGCCCCTGCTTGGGCGGGATAAGCGCCGTCACAATCGCAATGAACGACGCCGCCCATGCCAGTCGGTTATAATGCATCGACATCGAGATTGAGCGCTGGGATTCACCGTGGACGAGCGCGAGCAGCAGCACCAACACAAACAACCCGAACATTGCGCCAATCACCGGTGAAAGCCGCGTGCGCGCGACCCAAACGATTGCAGGAAAAAACAAAGCCGCCATAATGACTTGTGACCAAAGCACGGACATCCCTATGCCATTGCCAGCCTTAACCAGCATCGCAATCGGCCAGAATGCCAGCGCGCCAATGGGCGTCATGAAATCCAGATGCGGGACTTGCCCATCCGCCATGCGAAACACGATCTGCATCAAATGCATCGTGTCGCCCTCGTGACGTCCAATATAAAGGCCACCCTTCAGGATTGCCGCCACACTCATCGCCGCGAGAACGGCGAAAAGAAATGATGTCACCACAATTGTCTTAGACTTTGTCATTTGCCCGCCTCTGGAACGGTTTTGTCCCTTTTTTCGACACAATAGTCGGGCACACCATCATTGCAAACCTTTCCCTTTGCGCAGCTGTCTTGCTGTGGAAACGGGTGAAAAGGACACAGACACAACGCGCTCCCACACCAATTGGGGGATAAACACGGGCAGACAGACATGAACATGCAAACCTCCAACGTCATGGCGCCACCCGCGCCCAAGACCCTTGAAGCAATGTCGCTTTCCCCAGTGATGATGCGCGACATCCTGATCAAGACGATGTTTCGCACCAACCTTGAAAACGTCAGCGCACTTGCGAAAGTCATCTGCCTGCCCAACAATGTGACCCAGCAATTGGTTGATGGCATTCGTGACCAAAACCTGTGCGAAGCCACAGGTACGCTGAACGCCAACAACGGCAACGAAATGGGTTACCAGTTGACGGATGCCGGCAAAGCGCGCGCGCTGGATGCATTGGCGCAGTCTGAATATTTCGGCTCAATGCCCGTCCCGCTTGAGGTCTACCGCCAACAAGTCGAGCGCCAATCCATCCGCAATATCCAAGTCACCCGTGACCAGTTGATCAATGCGATGGGCCATCTGATTTTGCCCCCTGACCTGCTGGACCAGCTTGGGCCAGCCGTTGGTGCGGGTCGCTCCATCCTGATGTACGGCCCCCCCGGCAACGGTAAGTCCGCGATTTCAAATGGTATTCGCGACGCCCTTGGCGACAAAATCTATATCCCACGCGCGATTGAATACTCCGGTCAGGTGATCACGGTCTATGACCCGATTGTGCATTCAGCAGCTGAAGAAGACGTGGATGACCCGAATTCCTTGCGCCGCACGTCCGGTAAATTTGATACCCGCTACGTGAAATGCGAGCGCCCGACCGTTGTGACGGGCGGTGAATTGACCACGTCCATGTTGGACCTTGTCTACAACCCGACTGCGCGGACCTATCAGGCGCCGTTGCAGCTGAAAT
>JAHBAO020000123.1 GCA_018500065.2 Octadecabacter sp.
CAACCCAGCCCCACATGACATTCTCGCCATCATGGGTGTCGAAGCCTTGGCCGATTACATGATCGACGAAGTTCAGGACGTTTACCGTCTTCAGGGTGTTAAGATTAACGATAAGCACATCGAGGTTATCGTTCGTCAGATGCTCCAGAAGTGGGAAGTCTCCGACAGTGGTGAAACAACACTGCTTAAGGGCGAAAACGTCGACAAGGCTGAGTTTGATGAAGCCAACGCCAAGGCAGTTGCCCGCGGTGGTCGCCCAGCACAGGGTGAGCCGATCCTTCTCGGGATCACCAAGGCGTCCTTGCAGACACGTTCCTTCATCTCTGCGGCGTCCTTCCAGGAAACAACGCGCGTTCTTACGGAAGCCTCCGTACAGGGCAAGCGGGACAAACTGGTCGGCCTTAAGGAAAACGTCATCGTTGGTCGCTTGATCCCAGCGGGTACAGGTGGTGCCACACAGCGCGTCACACGTATCGCATCCGAGCGTGACAACGTGGTCATTCAGGCCCGTCGCGAAGAAGCCGAAGCCGCAGCTGCGCTTGCCGCACCTGAGGCAATGGCAGACGATGTTGTTGGCGGGGATGCGTTCGATACGATCATCGAAGGCAACACCGAAAGCCGCGACGAGTAAGATCGACGCTTAGAAATTGGAAATGGCCCTGCTGGAAACAGCGGGGCCTTTTTCGTTGTAGGGGTGAGGTTTGCATCATTGTAACTCACTCACCTTTGGGTTGAGCTCCTTTTCTGTCGCCAGTACGAATGGACAACGGCATTTGTTAAAACAAAGGATCAGTAATGAAGGTTTCGAAACGCAAGATAGCAACGGCATTTCTTCTGAGTATAGTCGCTTCAAGTTCAGTCGCCCAATTCGTACCCGTTTCGGACTTGGTTGCTTGTCAGGAGATTGAGAACATTGAGCAACGGCTCGATTGTTATGAGGCTCTGACCGGCGTTATCGAAGGCGATGAACCGGCCACAAGAGAAGATGACAGTCAGCCAGATGCGCAGCCTTGGATCTTTCTTCAGAACACTGATCCAATTAACGGAACTGACACATCTAGGGCTTACTTAGATGCGACGCGCAAGCTCAATGGTAACGACAGCCCCGAATACCTCATGATGCGTTGCGATGGCAGCGGAAGCTTTGAACTTTTCATTGGGACTGGTGGTTACATTGGTGGGCGAAGAGATCGGGTCGCGATGGAATACCGGTGGAATGAAGACGCACCGATTTCGGAAAGCTGGTCAGACTCTACAAATGGGAAAGCTGCTTTTCTGCCTCGCGGATACCGCGACTTCTTGCGTGGACTACGAGAAGGTGGCGATTTGGTCGTGCGTTGGCAAGATTATCGAGGAAACAGCTATGCATCCCTGTGGGAAAACATTCGCTTGGATGAAAAGGCGAATTTCATCCTTGATGGGTGCTAAGCATCGAAATCGTTTGATCTCAACGGAGGGGTAACCATATGTGGACCCAATTGCTGTTCCATGCCACACCAGCCCCATGACCCTCTCTGAAAACATGCGCGCGGCGCTTTTGATTATGGTTTCGATGGCCGCGTTCACGGTGAACGACGCGTTGATGAAGCTCGCCGCGCCGAACCTTCCGTTTTTTCAGCAAATCTTCATGCGCGGTGTGTTGATCACGATTGGGCTGTTCGTTCTGGCGTCGATCTGGGGGCATTTGCGCTTTAAACCTGACCGCAAAGACAGATTGCTTACGTTCGTGCGCACATTGGCTGAGGCCATTGGAACGGTTTTCTTTCTTACGGCACTGTTCAGTATCCCCATCGCGAACCTGACCGCAATTCTTCAAGCATTGCCATTGACGGTGACCTTGGCTGCAGCCGTGTTCTTGGGTGAACCTATCGGGTGGCGGCGAGTGGCGGCAATTTTCATTGGTTTCGTCGGTGTCGCAATTACCATTCGCCCTGAGGCAGAGGGTTTCAGCATTTACGCCCTATACGGAGTCGCCGCGGTTATTGCAGTGACATTCCGAGATTTGGCAGCGCGAAAGCTATCCAAAGCGATCCCGTCCAGCCGTGTCGCGCTTGCCGCGGCGATTGGTGTGACGGTGATGGCAGGGATCGGGTCTTGGGGGCAGCATGAAACTTGGATCATGCCAAACATGCGCGAGACCTTGTTGCTGCTGGGTGCTGCCGCTTGCCTGATGGTGGGCTACATTTGTGCCGTTTCGGGCATGCGCTTGGGCGAAATCGGGTTCGTCGCGCCGTTCCGTTATACCTCCCTGATCGTGGCGCTGTTCCTAGGCTTGGTCTTCTTTGATGAATGGCTTGATTTCTGGACAATGATCGGCGCGGCAATCGTCGTCGCAACGGGGCTGTTCACGATCTACGGGGAACGCGCAACAGCCAGCAAACCCACCATCGGGCTGCGCGTCCGGTAGGCGCTGTTGACACCAAAAACGAGTCATCCTATAGAGCGCGGACTTGGCACAGCTGTGTCTGTTGCCAGGTATCATAATCGTCGTGGTCAAGATCCGACCTACTACTGGTCCGATCCTCTGTAACCCAACCGCTCCGTAGCTCCGGTAAGGCTACGCCAGCGGGTTTTTTGCGCTTTTTGGACGCAAGAGGCGCTTAAGAATTTAAATCGGCGGACCTCTCGGTTCGCTACACATGTGTAGGAAGTAGGACAAAACCTAATGCCAACGATTCAGCAGTTGATCCGGAAACCCCGGCAGCCAAAACGTCGAGTGTCAAAATCACTCCACCTTGAAGGCAACCCGCAAAAGCGCGGCGTTTGCACACGGGTTTATACAACGACCCCGAAAAAGCCGAACTCCGCGATGCGTAAGGTTGCCAAAGTGCGCCTGACCAACGGGTTCGAAGTTATTTCGTACATCGGCGGTGAAAGCCACAACCTTCAAGAGCACTCTGTTGTTCTGATCCGTGGCGGCCGCGTAAAAGATCTTCCAGGTGTTCGCTACCACATCCTGCGCGGTGTTCTTGATACGCAAGGCGTTAAAGACCGTAAGCAGCGTCGTTCGAAATACGGCGCCAAGAAGCCGAAGTAAGGGAAACAGCATATGTCACGTCGTCACGCCGCTGAAAAGCGCCAGATCCTTCCCGATGCAAAGTTCGGTGATAAGGTTCTTTCCAAGTTTATGAACAACTTGATGATCGATGGTAAAAAATCCGTCGCTGAACGCATCGTCTACAACGCCTTTGATCGCGTTGAAGGCAAGCTCAAGAAGTCCCCACTCGAGGTCTTCCACGAGTCACTCGAAAACATCAAACCTAACCTCGAAGTACGTTCGCGTCGCGTCGGTGGTGCAACCTATCAGGTTCCCGTCGAAGTTCGCCCCGAGCGCCGTGAGGCACTGGCTATTCGTTGGTTGATCGCTGCTGCGAAAAAGCGCAACGAAAAGACTATGGAAGAGCGTCTCGCAGGCGAGCTGGTTGATGCGGTTCAAGGCCGCGGTACCGCCGTTAAGAAACGCGAAGACACACACAAGATGGCCGATGCTAACAAAGCATTCAGCCACTACCGCTGGTAAGAGGAAGCACCTGATATGGCACGCGATTATCCCCTCGAACTGTACCGGAACTTTGGTATCATTGCTCACATTGATGCGGGCAAAACCACCTGTTCCGAGCGTATCCTGTACTACACAGGTAAATCCCACAACATTGGCGAAGTGCACGATGGCGCTGCGACAATGGACTGGATGGAGCAGGAGCAGGAGCGGGGTATCACCATTACTTCCGCTGCGACGACGACATTCTGGGAGCGTACAGAAAACGGCACAGAAGCTGATTCAGCTAAGCACCGCATGAACATCATCGACACACCAGGCCACGTTGACTTCACAATCGAAGTTGAGCGTTCCTTGGCTGTTCTCGATGGCGCGGTTTGTGTTCTGGACGCCAACGCTGGTGTTGAACCACAGACTGAAACTGTTTGGCGTCAGGCTGACCGCTACAAAGTTCCGCGCATGGTTTTCGTCAACAAGATGGACAAAATCGGCGCTGACTTCTTCAACTGTGTTCGTCAGATCGAAGACCGTACTGGCGCGCGCGCGCTGCCAGTTGCGTTCCCGATTGGTGCGGAAACAGAGCTCGAAGGTCTTGTTGACCTCGTAACGATGGAAGAATGGCTGTGGCAGGGCGAAGACCTTGGTGCATCCTGGATCAAAGCGCCTATTCGCGCTGAGCTTGCTGACTTGGCTGCTGAATGGCGCGAAAAGCTCGTCGAAGCTGCTGTTGAGCAGGACGACGACGCAATGGAAGCTTACCTTGAAGGCAATGAGCCTGACGTCGCATCCTTGCGCAAAATGATCCGTAAGGCATGTTTGTCCTTGTCTTTCGTTCCTGTCCTTGGCGGTTCCGCGTTCAAGAACAAAGGCGTTCAGCCACTTCTTAACGCTGTTGTAGACTACCTGCCGAGCCCGCTCGACGTGGTTGACTACATGGGCTTTAAGCCGGGTGATGACGACGAAGTTCGTGACATCGCACGTCGTGCTGACGATTCCATGGCCTTCTCCGGCCTCGCATTCAAAATCATGAACGACCCGTTTGTTGGTACGCTGACATTCACACGTATCTATTCCGGTACGCTGTCAAAGGGTGACAACCTGCTCAACTCTACGAAGGGTAACAAAGAGCGCGTTGGTCGTATGATGATGATGCACTCCAACGATCGCGAAGAGATCGATGAAGCCTTCGCTGGCGACATCATCGCGTTGGGTGGCCTGAAGTCCACGACAACTGGCGACACACTGTGTTCCCCGCAAGAACCGGTTGTTCTCGAAACAATGACGTTCCCTGATCCTGTGATCGAGATCGCGATTGAGCCGAAGACAAAAGGCGACCAAGAGAAGATGGGTATCGCGCTCCAGCGTCTCTCCGCCGAGGATCCGTCCTTCCGCGTGGAAACTGACCTTGAATCCGGTCAGACCATCATGAAGGGCATGGGCGAACTTCACCTCGACATCCTTGTTGATCGCATGAAGCGTGAATTCAAAGTCGAAGCGAACATCGGTGCACCACAAGTTGCTTACCGCGAGACCATTGGTCACGAAGTTGAGCACACTTACACGCATAAGAAGCAGTCTGGTGGTTCCGGTCAGTACGGCGAAGTGAAAATGCTCATTTCTCCGACCGAAGCTGG
>JAHBAO020000388.1 GCA_018500065.2 Octadecabacter sp.
ATGTGGTCTTGCCTGAATTGATCTTGTCCATGCGTTGCGCAAATGTTGTCGTGCTGACGGCCATTTTGATCGCTTTCCTTGTGTTCTAAACAAAAGGTTAATGCGAAGGTACGGCTGAAATTGGGCACACTGCGGGCATCAAGGGGGCGTTTGTGTTCACACTGCGTCACTAGACACCCCCACCCCAAGCACCACGCCGCCGTCGGCGCAGCTTATGGATTTACGCAGCAGCAACGGCGCAAGCGCATCTAGCGCAATGGCGGCAGGAACCGACCGCCCAGCGCCGCTGAAACAGAGGACGTTTCTGCTACCAAGTGTTGGCTTGCGGTCCACGTATTTTACCCCACAGACCCTTCCAACGAAATCGCCACCAGCGCCTGCGCTTCCATCGCAAACTCCATCGGCAGCGCCTGCAACACTTCCTTGGCGAAGCCATTCACGATCAGCGCAACAGCTTCTTCCTCATCCATCCCGCGCGATTGGCAGTAGAACATTTGATCGTCATCGATCTTGGATGTGGTTGCTTCGTGCTCGACTCGGGATGAGTTATTCTTCACCTCGATATAGGGCACTGTGTGCGCCCCGCATTTGTCGCCAATGAGCAAGCTGTCGCACTGGGTGTAGTTGCGGCTGTCTTTGGCTTTCGGGTGCATGGATACAAGCCCACGATAGGTGTTCTGCGCCTTACCCGCAGAAATGCCTTTAGACACAATGCGCGACTTGGTGCGCTTGCCGAGGTGGACCATCTTGGTGCCCGTGTCGGCCTGCTGCATGTTGTTGGCAATGGCGATGGAGTAGAACTCGCCCTGGCTATCGTCGCCGCGCAGGATGCAGGACGGGTACTTCCACGTCACTGCAGACCCCGTTTCCACTTGGGTCCACATCACCTTAGAGCGATCACCACGACAGTCCGCACGCTTGGTCACGAAATTGTAAATCCCGCCCTTGCCGTCTTCATCACCGGGGTACCAGTTCTGAACGGTGGAATACTTCACTTCGGCGTCATCCATGATCACGATCTCGACCACCGCCGCATGCAGTTGGGCTACGTCACGCTTGGGCGCGGTGCAGCCCTCAAGGTAGGACACATACGCGCCTTCGTCACAGATGATCAGCGTGCGTTCAAACTGGCCGGTGTTTTCGGCGTTGATGCGGAAATAGGTCGACAGTTCCATCGGGCATTTTGTGCCCTTGGGAATGTACACAAATGAGCCATCCGAGAACACAGCGCTGTTCAACGTCGCATAGAAATTGTCCTGCACCGGAACGACCGAACCTAGGTATTTCTTCACCAGTTCAGGGTGATCCTTGATCGCCTCAGAGATCGAACAAAAGATAACGCCAGCCTTTGCCAGCTCATCCTTAAACGTCGTCCCAACAGACACAGAGTCAAACACCGCATCCACGGCGACCTTGCGCGGCGCGTCCGTTAATTCCTCAGCGCCTTCAACACCGGCAAGGATCATTTGCTCTTTCAGCGGAATCCCGAGCTTTTCATAAGTCGCCAACAGCTTCGGGTCGACCTCATCCAAAGACTTCGGCTTCACGTCCATGCTCTTTGGACGGGCATAGTAATATTGGTCCTGAAAATCGATCTTTGGATAGTCGACCATCGCCCAATCCGGCTCTTCCATCTGCAACCAACGCGCATAGGCGGCCAGACGCCATTCCAGCATCCATTCCGGTTCTTCGTTCTTCTCGGAAATTAGCCGCACGATATCCTCGGACAACCCAAGCGGCGCGTATTCCGTCTCAATTTCCGTATCCCAGCCGTATTTATACGTGCCAGACAGCGCCTTAACCGCATCAACGGTATCCTGATCAACCCCGTCTTTAACGTCTACTTGGTCTATCGTTTCCATCTGCTTCATCCCTACTTAAAGCCGACCGCGCGCGGTGCTGCATTCCTATCCACGCGCCTTATGGCGCGATAATTTATCAGTCCAGACATCCACAAAGCGCGTGACGTCCTCTTCAGTATTCTCTGGCCCCAGCGACACACGGATCGCGCTCGCTGCATCGGCCTCATTATATCCCATCGCCATCAGCACACGGCTGGCTTTGACCTTACCGCTGCTGCAAGCCGAGCCTGCGGAAACGGCAAACCCCGCCAAATCCATCGCCATCACTTGCGTTTCACCCTTCCAGCCCGGTGTCAGCAAGCAGGACGTATTCGGAATCCGCCCCACATCTTTCCCGACCAAAATAGTCTCCTTTGACGCAGCCTCAACCCCAGTTTCTAGAATATTTCTAAGTTTCTCGACCTGGCCCCAAACACCGCTCTCAAGATCACGCATCGCCGCCTCGATCGCAGCCCCCATGCCGGCAATCCCGATGACGTTTTCGGTGCCCGAGCGCCGGCCCATTTCTTGGCCGCCCCCAACAGACAATGGATCCGTATCAAGGTTATCGCGAATAATCAGTGCACCTACGCCTTTGGGCCCACCAAACTTGTGCCCCGTCAAAATCGCCATGTCGGCCCCGGCCCATGAAAACGCGAACGGAATGCGCCCCACGGCTTGGGTAATGTCCAACAGCAGCCAATCCGCCGCCGCACGGCCCACAGGCCATTGCCCATCCACTTTCTCAGGCGCGCGCGTAATTACGCCTGTCTCGGAATTCGCCAAGCCCATTGCCAGCGTGTGCCCCGGCCCATTTGGCTTCATCTCCCAGTGATACATAGAACTCTGCGCCCAAAGCGCATCATGGGCCGATTGATCGACCAACACATCAACACCCGTCTTCGGATGCCCCAAAACACTGGCGGCCTCAGTCGCCCCACTGGTGAACACCACCTCAGCCGGATTGCACCCCACAGCCGCAGCCACCTGCGCGCGCGCGCGCTCCACCAACGCCTTCGCCGCACGCCCCTCACCATGCACCGAACTCGGATTGCCAACGACATCCATCGCTTCAATCATTGCCGCACGTGCCTCAGCCCGCAAAGGCGCCGTCGCATTATGATCCAGATAAACACGCTTCATATCAGACCCATTTCAGGCTTCTTTTGTTCCAAAATACCTCGGGGGAGTCCGCAGGACGGGGGCTGGCCCCCTCTTCCGTCCAGCGCACCGCAGGTGCGCCCCCGCCCGCCGCAGGCGCAAACCCTCTTACTCATCTACAATCTCAAACAACGACGGAACAGCCGGACAAGGCGCCAATTCATTACACACCACGTCACTTAACCTCGTCTGGTGCAGGAACACATAAACATGCGCACTTAACCCTTCCCACAAACGGTTGGTCATGGACTGCGCGCGGCTTCCAGATGACCCACCCGATGCGCCTGCCCCTTGATGCATAGCACTCACTGTTTCATCAACCGCCGACAAAATCTCAACCACACGAATATCCGACGCACTTCGCGCCAGCTTATATCCGCCCCCCGGCCCGCGCACACTGTCCACCAAACCAGCACGACGCAGCTTTACAAACAGCTGCTCTAAGTACGGCAAAGACACGTCCTGGCGCTTGGACAGCTCTCCAAGACTCACCAGCGTACCTTCGGGTTGCAACGCGATGTCAGCCAGTGCCACCATCGCATACCGGCCTTTTGTACTTAATTTCATTGGCCTTCCCCCATTTCGTTTGGCGCTTGGGCGTTGACGCGGCCCCACGCTGCGATTAACTCAAGCTGACTGCAACGGATCAAACCGGTCCTTCGCTAAAAGTTAGAATCTTTCTAAGGTGACTGAGCGTTTTCGTCAACTATTTCGCGCAGCCCCAAAGAACAAACGCCAGACGAGAAACGGACAACAATGCCCGAAGTCATCTTCCCCGGACCCGAAGGCCGCCTAGAAGGCCGCTACCACCCACAAAAAGAAAAAGACGCACCCATCGCGATTGTCTTGCATCCGCATCCGCAATTTGGCGGTACGATGAATAACAAGGTCGTCTACAACCTGCACTACGCCTTCTATCAGATGGGCTTTACAGTGTTGCGGTTCAACTTTCGTGGCGTTGGTCGCTCTCAGGGTGAATACGATCAAGGCATTGGTGAATTGTCCGATGCCGCCTCCGCACTGGATTACCTGCAGTCGATGAACAACAACTCCAAGCACTGCTGGGTTGCGGGGTTCTCGTTTGGGGCTTGGATCGGCATGCAGCTTTTGATGCGCCGTCCTGAAATCACCGGCTTCATCTCCGTCTCGCCTCCCGCCAATATGTATGACTTCTCCTTCTTGGCCCCTTGCCCAAGCTCGGGTCTGATCATCAACGGCGCAGCTGACCGCGTGGCGCCCCCTGCTGATACCGTGAACCTCGTCAGCAAACTGCACGAGCAGAAGGGCATCACCATTACCCACGAAGAAACCCCCGGTGCGGGCCACTTCTTTGAAGACCCCCACATGGATCCAATGATCGACACGGTGCAGTCTTACGTCAAACGCCGCCTCACTGAGAACACACGCTAATGTCTGACAGCCTCCTTAAACTGGCCGCTAAACTGGCCGAAGATGTGCTGGAAATCCAAAAGTCCACAGGCGAAGACCGGCTGTTTATCGAACTGGGGGACATTATTGGTGCAGCGTCCCAGACACTCGAAGAAGCGTTCTTGACCGAATGCCGCATCCGCTTGGCCGAACAAGGCGCGCGAAAGTTTCTGGATGCCAAGTTAGCAGACCTGGCAGCGCAGGCCGAAGCGCGGACCAAACCCGAAGGCTAAGATGCAAACCGCTGATCACGTCCTCGTTCCGCTTCTGGATGGCCAACACAGCTTGGCCCAAATCGCGCGGATCGAAGATGGACGTGCTTTGCGGTATATCACCCGCACCGTTTCGAACCCGAAAGCGCAGACCAAGCCGCTCAGCGCGCCGCAAGTGGTTGCCGTGCTTTGCGTTGACGTGTCTGCCGTACCTG
>JAHBAO020000081.1 GCA_018500065.2 Octadecabacter sp.
CCCTGTGAACGCAACAAGGCGCACGCAATCCTGTTTGATAAGGTGGCTAGAAATTTCAGCAGGGTCGCCAAACACAAGGTTTAATACGCCAGCAGGAAGTCCGGCGTCTTCAAACGCGCGTGCAATATGCAAAGCACCAGCGGGGGTTTCTTCCGCGGCCTTCAGGATGATCGAACAGCCCGATGCCAGCGCACCTGCGATTTTGCGGGCGGGTTGGCTCATCGGGAAATTCCACGGCGAAAACGCCGCAACGACGCCGATGGGCTGTTGGTGGACCGTGAACTTGTGACCCTTGGCTGCTGGGATCACGCGCCCATAGGTGCGCATGGCCTCGGCTGCGTCCCATTCAAAGAACTCCGCGCCGCGGATGACCTCAAGACGGGCTTGGGTGATGGGCTTGCCGTGTTCCAGCGTGATGGATTGCGCGATTTCTTCCTGACGTTCGCGCATCAAGGCGGCGGCGCGCAGGATTGTGTTGCCACGTGTCCGGGGCGATGTGGCAGACCAAATTCGAAAGCCGTCTTCGGCGGCAGCCAAAGCATCATCCAGATCACTGATGGCAGCGCAGGGCAGGCGGCCAAGCTCTTCTTCGGTTGCGGGGTTCACCACGGCCATGTCGCGGCGGGTGGTGCGCCATTCACCGGCGATAAACAGCTTTAGCTCAGGATGCATTGGTCTGGCCCCTTGTTGGTTCGTCGCACACAGTTCACTTAGAATTGCTGCTGGCCTCAAGTGAATTGAGTGGATACTGCTATCGGTTTTTTGAATATCCGTGGCTAGCGATCTTGCGCGGCGATATGCAGCGCCACCTTAAAGGCTTGTCCAGCGGGGGACAGGCTGTTGTCAGAGCGATACGTTAGACCAATCGGGCTTTGCCCAAAGGGGAGGTTCCAATCCAACGCAGTTAGGGTGCCGTTTTCGACGTCCTGCTGTACAACTTCGGCCGGCATCAAGCCGATCCAATCGTTGGATTGCAGCAGCGCACGGTTGGCCAGATAGGACACGGATTCAATCGCAAAGGGCGGCGTGTATTGACCTTGGCTGATGAAGAACTGGTCAATCTGGCGCCGCATCGTGGTTTCAGGCGGGGGGAGGATCCAGTCGAAGGGTTTGGTCCGCTCGAATTGTAGCGCATTGGCTTTGGCCAGCGGATGTTCATTGCCAACAACGGCCGTGACGCGATCGTCAAACAGTTTTTCTTGTTGCAGCTTGTCGCGATAGCGGTGCGACGACAGCCGCCCTACCACTAAATCAATTTCACCGGACAGAAGGGCGGGCATCAAGACCTCGTTCGTGCCCTCATTTATCTTGATTGCGATCTTGGGGCGGTCGCGCAGCACCGCTCCAATGGCAGCGGGCAACAATTTCGTTGAGGCCGCAAGTAAAGTGCCGACAACAACGCGCCCACTATTGCCTTCGTTCAGATCATCCAATTCCTGCGCGGCATTAGATACTTGGGCAAAGATCAGCTTGCCATGTCGGATCAATGTATCGCCAAAAACTGTTGGGACGACGCCGCGATTGGTGCGGGTGAACAGTGTGACTTCGAAATCAATTTCAAGGTCCTGGATCATCTTGGTCGCGGCGGGCTGCGAGATGCCCAATTCGCGTGCGGCGTTCTGGATGCTGCCGTGGGTGCCAACGGCGACCAGCAACCGCAATTGGCGCAGCTTAAGCCGTGTCAGGGCGCGATCCACGATGCGGGAATGTTTGGCGATCATAGGGATATCACGGCGTTGAGCGCATCAAGTTTGCTGATCACACTCATCGCGGCGAGGGCCGAGCTGCGCGGATTGTCGGGCAAAGACTGGCCGTTGATCTGGAAGGTGAAGCTGCCAAAATCACCAGTGGCTTGAACCTCGTGAATGTTGGCGCTTATGTCCGCATCGGCGATCAGGCGCACGTTTGTTTGATCAAATCCTAGTCCTGCAAGGGCCACCGCAGCGGCGACATTGGCATTCTTGGGGTAGGCGAGGGCGGCTTGGCGTGCGGTGCCTTCAAAGTGGGTTTGGGCACCTGAGGTCAAGGCGTTCAGATCAATGACATCTTCGGCGGGGGAACCGCGCCAACCGCTTGGCGGTTTGCGACCCACATATGTGACGTTGTGCACCTGGCCGATGTTGGCTGCTTGCAGGCAATCCAATGCGCCAATCGCACCACTGGCCAGATGCAATTTGGTGTCTCCTGTTTGCGCCGCGAGTTCCAGCGCGCGGTAAACCTGTGGGTCGGCCAAAGCACCCAGTGAGATCGTCAGCACGTCAATCCCACGTGCAAGCAACGCAGGCCCATGCGTGGCGAGGGCTGTATGCCCCGCGCAATCAATAACGAGGTCTAAGTCGTCGGATAAATCCTCAGCCGACCCGACATAAAGTGCTGTGTTCTCGGGCACCCGCGCGGGGCGCACCACAATTGCATCAACTTGATGGGAGCGGCATTCTAAAGCGGCCAAGACGTATTGTGCGATGGCGCCAACGCCGATCAACCCGATTTTCATACTGCAATCCTTTCGCTGCTCGTAGCTTAGGTTGAACTGATATTGATTGGGTATAGTTATTTTTGATATCTAGTTTTGGCGTTTAAGATTGGCAAAATGAGCGTGGTGCGGCCTTCTGAATGTAAATCAGATATCAGAGACAGGGCCGCCCGATGAAATATACCAAGCATGACGCCAAAGCCTACGCACGCGAACAAATGACAGGCATTTGGGCTGCGGCGCTCAATCCGTTCAACGATGATCTGACGTTGAATGAGGCTGGTCTGCGGTCCAACATCCGCCACTGGATTGATGATCTTAAAATCCAAGGGCTGTTCGTGGCCGGCAAACAGGGCGAGTTTTTTTCGATGAGCGTGGCAGAGCGCAAGCGCAATATCGAAATCGCCGTGGATGAATGTGCGGGCAAGGCAGGCGTTATCGTGTCGGTGTCAGATCAGAACATGGATACCGCACTTGAATTGGCGCATTTTGCACAAGATGCTGGCGCGGATTATATCGTGGTTCACGCTCCCGTGCTCAGCTTTGTGCAGGATCGTGGCGAGGTTTTATATCAGTATTACAAGGCATTCTGCGACCAACTTGATATTGGTGTCGCCATGTGGAGCCACCCAGACAGTGGCTATCTGATGCAGCCCGAAGAATGCGCGCGTATCGCAGAATTGCCCAATATCGTTGCGATCAAATATTCCGTTCCGCGGGATATGTATGTGAAACTGCACCACATGATCGGCGACAAAATTCAGGTCTCGACCGCGGCAGAGGATGACTGGCTCGATAACATCCAAGAGCTTGGCTGGCGTTTGTACCTGTGTTCGTCGCCCCCCTACCAGTTGCAGACGTCGAATGATCTGCGGATGCACGAATATACCCAGCTGGCTTTTGCCGGAAAGTTTGATGAGGCCCGCAAAGTTCGCGACAGTCTTGAACCTGTGCGCGCGGCGATGAAGGCGACCAAACCCGCTGATAAGCCCACCGCGTTCGGCAAGTACTGGCAGGAATTGCTGGGTCAGGTCGGAGGGCCGGTGCGCAAACCGATGCTGGATCTGACGGACGCCGAGAAAGCGACCATTCGCGCGGCGTTCGAGGGATGTGGGCTAAAACTCTGACGATGAGTGTTAGGCATAGATTAACGGAATACCCAATTGCCCAATTGTTCTTTGCTGAAGAGAGCAAATCCACCCAACATTTCAACCTTAGGGGAATAATATGTCGAGACTCAAAGCGTTCAACTTCAAAGCGTGGATAGATGAGCATCGCCCTCTGCTGAAGCCGCCTGTGGGAAACCAGCAGGTGTGGGAAGACGCGGATTTGATGGTGACCGTCGTTGGTGGCCCGAACAAGCGCACGGATTATCACGATGATCCGGTCGAGGAGTTTTTCTATCAGATTGAGGGCAACATGGTCCTCAAGATTTATGATGGGGAAGAATTTTACGATGTGCCGATCCGCGAAGGCGAGATTTTCTTGCTCCCGCCACATGTGCGTCATTCACCCCAGCGCCCCGAAGAAGGTTCCATCGGTCTTGTTGTCGAACCCAAACGCCAGATCGAAGAACTGGATGCGGTGGAATGGTATTGTTTTGAATGTGGAACCCTCGTGCATCGTGCCGAGATGCAGCTGACGTCCATCGTGGATGATCTGCCGCCTGTTTATAACAAATTCTATGCCTCCGAGGCGGACAGAACCTGCCCGACTTGCAAAGCGGTTCATCCTGGCAAAGAGCCGCCGGAGGGGTGGGTTAAAATTTAGCCTTTGGCGGCTTGGGCGACCAGCAAGCCCTTGGGTGTCGATGGGGCATAAAGTTTTTAACGTTGGGGGGCGGGGGATAATACGCTCAATCCGATCCCGCCAAGCGAAAAGACCTGGGGCTGGTTCCCGATCTTCAACGTCTGGGGCAACGATATCCAGTCGTTGTTCGGATACCCGCTGGTTGTGTCTTTGTTTATCTCGTTCGGGGTCAGCGGTTGGACGGCTTTTGGCGCACTGATCACGGCAGCGATTTTCGTGATGACTTGCGCGTAGTCGGGGCGGATGCGCGACATAAGGTCTGGGTTACTAGAATTCAAATTTGACGCTTTTGGGGGGCTATCGTTCCCAAGCGTGCACCAACCCCATCGCGTGCCAGAAGCGCGCGCCACCAGCCTTCGTTTTCAAGATACCATTGAACGGTTTTCTCGAGCCCCTCTTGCAATGTGACGGACGGACGCCATCCGAGTTCGGTCGCAATGCGTGATGCATCAATTGCATAGCGTTCATCATGACCGGGGCGGTCTGTCACGAATGTGATCTGATCCGCGTATGGCGTATCTTTGGGGCGCTTTTCGTCCAGCAGCGCGCAAATGGTTTTGACAAGATCAATGTTGCGAACTTCGTTGTCACCGCCGATGTTGTAACTGCGGTTTACTTCTCCTGCATCAAGCACCGTAAGCAAAGCATCAGCGTGGTCTGCAACAAACAACCAGTCACGAATGTTCTGCCCGGTGCCATAGACCGGAATGTCTGTGCCGGCCAAGGCGCTGATAATGACCACGGGGATCAGTTTTTCGGGAAAATGATTGGGCCCGTAATTGTTCGAACAATTCGTGAGCAGGACGGGCAGGCCATAGGTTTCACCCCATGCCCGCACCAGATGATCGCTTGCGGCTTTCGTGGCGGAGTAGGGGGAGCGGGGGGCATAGGGCGTGGTTTCGCTGAACTTTCCGTTCGCACCGAGGGAGCCGAAGACTTCGTCGGTTGAGACATGGAGGAACCTGAACGCGCTGGGCTTTCCTTGGGAAACCCAATGGGCGCGCGACGCTTCAAGAAGATTGAAGGTGCCTGTGACATTGGTTTCAACAAAGACGTTCGGGCCATCAATAGAGCGGTCAACATGGCTTTCAGCGGCGAGGTGCATGACAGCAGTTGGAATGTGCGTTTCGAAAACTTGGGCGAGAGCCACAGTGTCACGAATGTCGGCTTTGACGAATGTATACAACGAGTTGTCCTGCACGCTTGCGAGGTTTTCGAGGCAAGACGCATAGGTGAGAGAGTCTATGTTCACCACACGCGTCCCACGCGCGATCGCGGCGCGAATGACAGCAGAGCCAATAAATCCAGCGCCACCGGTGACCAGCAGAGTCATTGGTTGCCATCCCAAGTGAACGGGCTTTGCAGGTCTGCGAACCGACCTGCCGTAGCGTCTTTGTCAGACAGGACGGCGTCAGCTGCGTTCACACCCCAGTCAACGCCGATGTCGGGGTCATTCCAAAGCAAACTTTGTTCCGCTTGGGGGGCATATTCATGCGAACATTTGTACACGACTTCGGTTTCGGGTTCGCGGGTGACGAAGCCGTGCGCGAACCCTGCGGGGACCAAAAGCTGACGCCCGTTTTCAAAGCTAAGCTCAACCCCGACCCATTTTCCGTAAGTTGGAGAGCCGGACCGGATATCAACCGCGACATCGAAACACGCCCCACGTCCGCAGCGAACCAGTTTGGTTTGGGCGAATGGGGGGGATTGGAAGTGTAGGCCGCGTACTGTTCCTGCGGCGCGCGAAAAGGAATGATTGTCTTGCACGAAAGGTACATCAAGTCCGGCGTTGGCGCAGGCGTTGAGATTGTAGGTTTCAGAGAAGAATCCGCGCGCATCCGTGAAGCGATCTGGCGTGAGGATAACAACATCGGCCAAATCGGTGGTTTCGATTTGTACAGCCATTCAGAACCCTTCAAGCGCGTCTTAGGTGGGCATTGCAACACCAGCGACATCGCGCTGGCGTATGAGGCTTCAGGGGTAGGGCGTTAAGGTTAATGAAGTGTTACGAAGAGTTTCGACCAAGAGCTCTTCAGAATAAGAAATCACCTTCATCCAGCAGGTTGATGTCCACACTTTCGAGCAAAACAGAGCTATTTGCGCCAGTGATGATGATCACGTCGTCCCCGGTTTGCGACATTGCGTTTAGCACATCTGCGTAGTTGACGATCTGTTCATGGAAAGCAAAATCAATGCGTTCCAAGGTGTTGTTGGCGTCAAAATCCAAAATGACATCGTGGCCGTGATCGTCTTTGAACACAAAGCGGTCGGCGTTGAAATTTCCGGCGAGAATGTCGTCACCTGCGCCGCCGACAACCGTATCGAAACCCGATCCGCCGTACAGCGTATCGTCACCGTCTTCGCCCAATAGCATGTCATTGCCAGAGCCGCCAAAAAAGCGGTCGTCTCCGGTTCCGCCCCACGCGGTGTCATTGCCGTCGCCGCCAAAATGCCCATCATTGCCTTCGCCACCGGACAAAAGATCGTTCCCCGCACCGCCGAAAAGCCGATCCAAGCCTTTGTCGCCAAATAGGATGTCGTCCCCATCGTCACCGTAGACGTTGTCGGCCTGATGGCCGCCATTCATGATGTCGTTACCGTCGCCACCGACCAGCAAGTCATAGCCTGCGCTGCCAAACATGGTGTCGTTGCCCGCGCCACCCCAAAGCCCGTCTACGGTGATGCCGTAGTTGCTGCCGGC
>JAHBAO020000414.1 GCA_018500065.2 Octadecabacter sp.
GCCGCGTGGCTGGCTCAGATCGCCAACATAAAGACCGTCCCAACCATCCAGTGTGGCAGCGAAACGGCTTAGGTCTTGAACGTAGTCAATCAGGACAGGTTGACCCCAATTGCGGTTTCGCGACAAACGCATCGCTTGCCATGTCGGTCCGGTTTCCGGCAGTTGAACCGCCCCTGCCTGACAGCCACGCGCATACCCACCAAAGCTTTCTGAACGTTGGTCGGACGCCGTCGGAAGATATCCGAAAACATCCTTTGCGACGCGGTTGTCATTGGCGTTTTGCGTGGACATCACAGCCGCCGGAGCGCTCATATTGCCCTGCACATCGCTGCGGTTTACCTCAGAATTCCGACAACTTGCAGTCAGCGCAAGCGCGGCAATCATCAGCCCATGTTTGAAAAAGCGCGATTTGGTCAAGTATCCCATTCGTCCCGATCTCCTTCTGGATTAACCCACCTTAACAAAAACAACCCTGCGAGGAAAAGGAAGATCACAGGGAGAAAGCCCAACTGGTTATTGCTGGTCAAATAAGTGAACAATGTGATGAACGCAGGCGCCAGAAACGCGGTCGCCTTACCTGACAACGCGAACAGACCAAAGGCTTCGGCAGGGCGTTCTGGGTGCGTGTGGCGCACCATCATGGACCGGCTGGACGCGTAAACTGCGCCACCTGCACCACCAATAACTGCACCGCAGATAAAGAAGATAATGTCAGGAATGGACGACCCTTCGGCCAACGGCATCCAAAACAGTTGTTCGCGTGACATTCCGACAATGATGATGCTTACGACGATCAATGCCCAAACGGACATCCTGATCACGGGCTTCGGCCCCATCCGTTGATCCGCCAATCCTGCCAGCCAAGTGGTGATTGCAGCGGCAATCGCGGCGATGATTCCGAACACTCCGATCTCCGTTGTCTGCCAATCCAGCACCAAGGCGGCATAGACGCCACCAAACGCATAAAGCGCGTTCAATGCATCACGATAAAACATCGACCCGATGAGGAAGTTCAGCAGGCTTTTGCGGTCTTTGACAGACTTCAACGTCTCCCAAAGTTCTCCTGCAACGGCCCCGATATTCGTGGACTTACCGCCAAGTTTCGGGTCATCACGCACCCATAGGAAAAACGGGATCATGAACACCGCGAACCAAATCGCGATAAACGGCCCAACGGCACGGGTGCCTTCTTTCATATCGGCATTCAGGCCGAACAAAGGATCAAAGTTGAAAAAGATCGTCTTGCCGTTCTCCTGTTCGACGAAGAACAGCAACATAATGAACAACGCCGTCACGCCGCCCCAATAGCCGAACGCGGCGCCTGACCCACTGATCCGGCCAATTTCGTCTTTGTTGCCAAGGCTCGGTAAAATCGCGTTGGTAAAGTTTAACGCACTTTCAGCAGCGATGAAGCCCACATAGAAAATAACCAACATCCACATGATGTTCGCACCGTCCGGCGTCAGCCCCCAAAGCATCGCGGTGGCAATCACATAGATGACGGAAAAGAATGCGATCCACGGCATCTTGCGCCCAGAATTGTCGGCAAACGCCCCAAGGAACGGCGCGGTGAATGCAATCAAAAGACCCGCAACTGTCTGCCCGCCAGACCAAAGGCTTTGAGCGTTTGCCTTCGCGATTTCAGCGTCTGATCCGCTGTTCAGGAAATATTCGGCAGCGGCAACCGCGAAATAGGGGCCGAAAATGAACGTCAAACCCAGTGTGTAAAAGGGTTGAGATGCCCAATCAAAGGCCATCCAGCCCCAAATACGTTTTTTGGATACAGTAGACATTCACGCTCTCCTATTCCCTGAACTGGATAAGACAGGCAAAGCAGCAATCTGGCAATGGTCGCGTTACGTCTTGTTCAGTTCAGGTGGCCAAATGCGTGTGGCTTCTGCGTCGATCCAGTTGGTCACCCATTGCGCTGGCGCAGGGCGAGGGTCGGTAATGTTGAGCGCCTCGATCAACTCGTCCGTCGGGACCGACCGCCCCTTTGAAACCACAGCAGTGCGGAACAAAACATGGCTCGCGCAGGTGCCATCCTTCTTGAACATACCCTGTTCGATGTAAACGAACCGCTCGTCCCACGTGGCAATGCGTGTACGTGTTTCGTATTTTTCAAACGGGGTAATGCGTTTGCGATAGCGGATAGATGTCCCCGCGACAGTCAGCCCCCAACGCCGCTTTTTCAACAGGGCCCAAAGCTCCATGCGAACCGCCGCCTGAAAGCGCCCCATTTCATATAGCGTCAAGATGCGACCATTGTTCATCTCGCCAAAGATATCACAATCGACCAGTCGGCAGCGGTGCTGCGACACATGCATGTCCAGCGGGTTCATTGGGGGCATTTTGCGGGCGGAAAACCAAGTCCAGCCAAGGCGGAAAAATGGGTACATGCAACCTACAGACGATTAAGTGACGTTAACATCAAGTGGTGACGCAACGGAAAGTTTAAAGTGAAAGTCATTGCCCTTTAACCGCTCCATGCTTACCTCTCACTAAACAAACCTAAGGACACGTAATGGCTTCGCTGCTTGAAATTTTACTGATGCTCATCGGCGTATTGCGCCTGTTCATTTTTGCGCACTTCATCATGTCGTGGCTGATCCAGTTTGAAGTCCTTAATCTACGCCAGCAATTCGTCGCCCAGCTTTGGTACGGACTGTCCCGCCTGCTTGAGCCCGTCTACGGCCCAATCCGCCGGATACTGCCACAGATGAGTGGTATCGACCTTTCGCCGCTCGTTGCTCTTCTGGGACTTGAGGCGATCCGCATCGTCTTAACCAATCAGCTTATCGCGGTAGGCTAACACTTGCCCTAAGCGGCCCCCTGTGATTCTTTGCGCGCAACCACGCCACTCAGATCACAGGGACAACCATGAGCGCTGCCACGCTTCTTCGCGACGTCTTCGGCTTTGACGGTTTCCGTCCGGGCCAACAAGAGATCGTGGAAGCTGTCACCGATGGTAAGAACACCCTCGCGATCATGCCAACGGGCGGTGGTAAATCTCTGTGCTTCCAACTTCCCGCACTTGTGCGTGATGGCGTCACTGTCGTTATCTCACCCCTCATCGCCCTGATGCGCGACCAAGTGCGCGCACTAAAGGCCGCAGGTGTCGTCGCGGGTGCGCTGACGTCTGGCAACACCGAAGAGGAAACCGATGAGGTTTGGCGCAGCCTTGAAAACGGCACGCTCAAACTCCTTTATATCGCGCCAGAACGTCTCGCCTCTAACGGCGCGCAACGCATGCTACGACAAGCTGGCGTGTCGATGATCGCCGTGGATGAGGCGCATTGCGTATCCCAATGGGGTCACGACTTCCGCCCCGACTATCTACGCATTGGCGATCTACGGCGCGACCTTGATGTACCGCTTGCCGCTTTCACCGCCACCGCAGACGCCGAAACGCGCGATGAAATCGTTGCCAAACTGTTTGGCGATCATCCCCCTGCAATCTTCCTGCACGGTTTTGATCGGCCCAACATTCACCTCGCATTTGCCGCCAAAGACGGACCGCGTGCGCAAATCCTGAACTTCGCCAACGTGCGCCGCGAACAAGCGGGCATCGTTTATTGTGGCACGCGGGCGAAGACCGAAACGCTTGCCAAGGCGTTGCGCGATACAGGCCATAGCGCGTGCCATTATCATGGCGGAATGGAAACCGACGATCGCCGCCAAGTGGAACGCCGTTTCCAACAAGAAGACGGGCTGATCGTTTGCGCTACAATCGCATTTGGCATGGGAATCGACAAACCCGACATACGCTGGGTCGCGCACGCAGACCTGCCGAAATCCATCGAATCCTATTACCAAGAGATTGGCCGCGCTGGGCGGGATGGCGCACCCGCTGAAACGCTAACCTTGTTCGGTCCCGACGACATCCGCTATCGCCGCCAGCAAATCGACGAAGGCCTCGCCCCACCCGAACGCCGCGAAGCAGACCACGGGCGTCTCAACGCGCTGCTAGGTTTGGCCGAAGCACTGCACTGTCGCCGCCAAAACCTGCTTTCCTATTTCGGCGAAGACCCAGCACCGTGCGGCCACTGTGACCTTTGCGACAAACCCGCCGATGTCTTTGACGGAACCACCCCCGTGCGCATGGCACTCTCAGCCGCACTGCGCACGGACGAACGTTTCGGCGCGGGCCACCTCATCGACATTCTCCTCGGCAACATGACCGAAAAGGTCGCACAGCGCAGCCACGATCAACTGCCAACCTTTGGTGTCGGCAAA
>JAHBAO020000118.1 GCA_018500065.2 Octadecabacter sp.
CTGGACACATCTCGCATCTCAGGTCGCAGATGATGACAATGCGCTGTCCAAAGACTTGCGCGCGCGGATATTTTACCTTGCAGAGTTTACGTCGTTTCATTCTCGCAAGGTTCTAAAAGGTAAGGCTGATGCCGAGGCTCTCATTCAAATCAATACCGCAATGATGCGTGGCTTGGCCGCCAAAGGGGGGAACTGATGTCCGGTCTTGTCTTAAAACTCGGGCCGAAAGAACGTGTTCTCGTGAACGGCGCCGTGATCGAAAACGGGGACCGACGGTCCCGGCTTTCCATCCTAACACCCAACGCAAATATCCTGCGTCTGCGTGATGCAATTCGACCGGATGAGGTCAACACACCCGTCCGCCGTGTTTGTTATATTGCGCAACTCATTCTTTCAGGAGACGCCGATGTCGAAGAAGGCAGAATTCAGTTGATGCGCGGTGTCGAGCAGTTGAGTCAGGCGCTGGCGGATGATGACAGCCGTCAACAACTGGCAGATGCAACAGCGGCGTTTATAGACGGGGAGTTTTATCGTGGGCTGAAGCGGTTACGTAGTCTCCTCCCAAGGGAAGAGCGCTTGTTGGCATCGCTCCCAAGACCGTCATGACGTTTCAACCGGTCGTCCCTTTATCAGGCTATGCTGGTTGGCTGTTTTTAGATCGTACAGCTGACCAACAACGCGCGACCTTTAATGAAAGCCCCTCAATTACGCGCCTTACGGATACATTCCGCGAGCGCATTGGTGACATCAGGACGGCCGAAGACCTTGTGCAAGATCGTGAGCTTCTTGAAGTTGCTCTTGGCGCGTTTGGCTTGGACGATGACATCAACAATACATTCTTCATCCAAAAGGTTCTCGAGGAAGGGTCTATCGAGCCTGATGCCCTTGCGAACCGATTGTCTGACGGCCGCTACGCGGATTTCAGCGAAATATTTGGGTTCGGTGACTTTGCCATTGCGCGCACGGCGCTATCCTTTTTTGCCGATGAAATAGTTGATCGCTATGAGGCGGAACAGTTTGAACGGGCCGTCGGCGAACAGGACAATGCTATGCGCCTTGCGCTTAATCTTGGGCCGGCGTTGGGTGATGTTCTGAACGGTAACAGCACAAACATCGGGCATTGGTATGGAATGATGGGCAACGCGCCTTTGCGCAGCATGTTTGAAACCGCGCTTGGGTTTCCGTCCAGTTTCGCTACGATTGATATTGACCAACAACTTGAACAGTTTCAGGCACGGGCAGAGGCGACATTTGGTACGGATCAAATGAATGAACTGGCGAGTCCCGAAAACCAAGAAAAGATGATCAGACTTTATATGCTGCGATCAGAGATATCGGCATCGTCGGCAACGTCGGGTGCTTCAATCGCCCTTAGTCTGCTGCAACAAATCTGATGTCTATCAGACTTGTTTTTCAGTGGTTTGCACGGCGCGTTGAAGCAACAAGAATGCGTTCGCCGGGCCGTGTGTTCCTTCGGTTGAAATGAAAGTTTCTAAGGCGTCGCGAGTGGCAATTGCCGCGTCGATTTTTGCATCTGATCCTGTTGAATAGAGGCCGGCCTGAATCATCAGCTCAGCCTGCGCATAAGCGCCCATATGCTGGCGCGCTGTTTGGATAAGTTTATTTTCGGCAGCATTTGCTGCGTCTGGCAAGGATCGCGAAACAGAACGGGTCACGTCGATTGCAGGGAAGCGGCCGCGCTCAGCGATTGTGCGATCAAGAACCACGTGACCGTCCAACACGCCGCGCAGCATGTCGGCGATCGGTTCTTCCATATCGGAACCGGCAACGAGAACGGTATAGAGCGCCGTGATATCACCGGCGTGTCCGGACCCTGGACCGGCGCGTTCACACAGGCCAGCGATTGCATTAGGGGTCGATGCGGGATGACCACGCAGGTTCGCGGGTTCACCAGCGGCGACAGCGACTTCACGGTGGGCCTCAGCGAAGCGCGTAACACTGTCCACAAGGAGGAGAACTTGTAGGCCTTGGTCGCGAAAAAACTCGGCGACTGCTGTCGCAGCGAGGGGGCATCGCCGCCGTACTTGTGCGGCACGATCCGAAGTGGCCGCAACGATAACGCTTCGCTGCATTCCTTCTGGCCCAAGTGACTTTTCGACAAATTCCCGTAGTTCGCGGCCGCGTTCACCGACCAGGCCAATTACGATGACGTCCGCCTCGACAGTCTTTGCCAATGAGGACAGTAAGGTGGATTTCCCGACGCCTGATCCGGCAAAAAGCCCGACACGCTGACCGCGCACGATTGGGAGAATCGTGTCGAAAACGGCGAAACCCGTCGAAAGACGCGGCCCCAGTTCGCGCCGCGTGCTGGCGGGAGGTGGAGGCGCTGACACGGGTTGAGCTGTAAGGCCCGGTAATAACGGGCGTCCATCAAGCGGCATTCCATCCGGATCGACCACGCGACCGATCCATCCAGAATGCGGTGTGAAGTCCGGCCGCGGGAGCAGAACAACCTTTGCGCCAAGACCGAGGCCTTCGGTCGAGCCATCCATAATGGCATCAAGCCCTTCTTGCGCCGTGCGCACGACCTC
>JAHBAO020000225.1 GCA_018500065.2 Octadecabacter sp.
AGCGCCTCGGCAGCCCTGAAGGGGAGTTGGCATTGGCGCAAGCGCTCACCTATCTCGCGCTCGCGCCGAAATCCAACGCGGTCTATGTCGCGTATAAGGCCGCGATGAATGCGGCGACGCAGACAGGGTCGGAACCGCCGCCTAAACATATTCTCAACGCACCAACGTCTCTGATGAAGGACATTGGATACGGTGACGGGTATGCCTACGACCATGATGCAGAGGATGGCTTTAGCGGTGCCAACTACTTTCCCGATGGCATGAAACGTGGCGTCTATTATCTGCCCGTCGATCGCGGGTTTGAGCGTGATTTAAAGAAGCGCGTGGATTACTTCGCCAAACTGCGGGACAAGCGCAACGGTTGACTCTGTGCGTTGAGCGCATATGACGCGCGCATGATACCAACTGTCTTTCAAGTTGCCCTTGGCGGTGCCATCGGCGCCGCAGCCCGCTACGGCGTGGGCGTGGCCTTGTTCCGCCCGACGGGTGGTTTTCCGGTTGGTGTGTTGGCGGTGAACATCATTGGGTCGTTCCTGATGGGCCTGATTGTCGTTTATTTGGGGCAAAAGATGCTCAGCCATCTGAACCCGTTTCTAATGACGGGCATTTTGGGCGGTTTCACAACGTTCTCGGCGTTTTCACTTGAGGCATACACGCTATTTGAGCGTGGCGAAGTCGGCCAAGCCGCGGCCTACGTTATCCTATCCGTCATTTTATCCATCGCGGCACTCGTCGCGGGACTCCTAATCATGAGAGGCGTGCTAGCATGAGCCGCGTTCAAACCCTGACAATCGGCCCTGATGAGGGTGACCAACGCCTAGATCGCTGGATGAAGCGCCGCTTTCCACACCTGCAACAGGGCGGCATCGAAAAGATGTGCCGCAAGGGTGAAATTCGTGTCGAAGGTGGGCGGGTGAAATCGAATACTCGCGTTGAAGTTGGCCAAAAAGTCCGCATTCCGCCGCTGCCAGACGCAGACCAAGTGGAAGACCGCCCACGCGATATGAAGAAGGCTGATATTGAGCTGATTCAAGGCTGCGTGATCTACAAAGACGATCACGTGATCGCATTGAACAAACCTGCGGGGTTGCCAACGCAAGGCGGAAGCAAGCAAACGCGCCACGTGGATGGTTTCGCTGAGGCGTTGAAGTTTGGATATGATGAAAAGCCGCGCCTTGTGCATCGCTTGGACAAAGACACATCCGGTGTTCTGATCCTTGCGCGCACACGTATGGCGGCGAAGTCCCTTACAGAAGCATTCCGCCACCGCAACACCGAGAAAATCTATTGGGCGCTGGTCGCTGGTGTGCCGATCCCGAAATTGGGTTCGATCAAGTACGGGCTTGTGAAGCAGGGCGGGCACGGTGCGAAGGGCGATAACGAACGTATGAAGTGTGTCCACCCCAAGGACGTCGACAAAACCTTTGGCGCAAAACGGGCGCATACGGATTATACCGTTTTGACGTCACTGGCAGACCGCACCGCGTGGGTCGCAATGACGCCGGTGACGGGCCGCACGCACCAGCTTCGCGCGCATATGGCTGAAATCGGACATCCGATTGTTGGCGATGGAAAATATGGCTCTGCAGCCGTGCAGGATAACCCTGGTGACGGGTGGGGCGCTGGTATGGGCGAAGAAATCGGCCGTAAACTGCACCTGCACGCGCGGTCTTTGCGTATTGAGCACCCTGAGACGGGCAAAGAACTTTGGTTAAAGGCATCCCTGCCGCCGCACATGGAAAAGACATGGAGCTTCTTTGGCTGGGAAGAAAAGCACGCCCCTGACAACCCGTTCGAAGGCCTGCTGTGAGCGCCCTAAATGAGTAGTTGGGCCGCGAAACGGTTTTGGACCGATGTAAATGTCATTGAGCAGGACGGCGGCTTTGCCGTCCAACTCGACACGCGCCCCGTAAAGACACCCGCGAAAGCGCCGCTTGTTGTGCCAAGTCGCGATATGGGCGAGGCAATCGCCGAAGAATGGCGCGCGGTTGTCGAAAAGATCGACCCGAATGTGATGCCGTTTACGCGCTCAGCGAATGCCGCGATTGATAAGGTCGCGATCCAGTTCAACGAAGTCGCGGCGATGCTTGCTGCCTATGGTGGAAGTGACTTGCTTTGCTATCGCGCTGATTCCCCAGAAAAATTAGTTGCTCGGCAATCGGAAGGATGGGATCCGCTTCTGGATTGGGCGCATGAGACATTTGGCGGGCGGTTGGTTCACACGCAGGGGATCATGCCGGTTGAGCAGGATGAAACAGCCCTAGCAACACTCACAGCGCCGCTATTTTCGGCATCACCATTCGAACTGGCTGCTTTCCATGACTTGATCGCAATGTCTGGGTCCTTGGTTCTGGCGCTTGCCGTGACGCAACGTCGTTTGTCTGCGCCTGACGCATGGGAATTGTCCCGCATTGATGAGACTTGGCAGGCAGAACAATGGGGCGTTGACGATGACGCGGCCCAAGTTGCTGAAATTAAACGGACTGCGTTTATGCACGCTGCGCGTTTCTACCAAATGGCGAGCTCGGGTAATCACGGGAAAATTGACCTCAAAACGGGATTAGACTGATCGAATTTCCTGACGAATTTATCGCTTAATGCCCTACGGCCCCTTGACGTCTTTACAGGAATCCCTCCACTCTCACCCCATTGCGCAGGCTTGCCCGCGCGCATCGCCCCTGTCCAAATGGACAGAACAAAAAACCCTGTGGCTCACGCAGGGAAACTCAGGAAGGTATATAAATGAAAAATTCAGTACTCCTCGGCGCACTGACCGTTGCTGGTCTTGCTGCTGGTGCAGCTGCTGCAGGCACGCTTGACGATGTCAAAGCGCGCGGCACTTTGAACTGTGGTGTGACAACTGGCCTCGTCGGGTTCGCTGCTCCGGACGCCAATGGCGTTTGGGAAGGCTTTGACGTTGGCGTATGTCGCGCTGTTGCGGCTGCCGTTCTCGGCGACCCAATGGCGGTGGAATTCGTTCCAACAACTGGTCAGACTCGCTTCACAGCACTCGCATCCGGCGAAATCGACTTCCTCGCACGCAACACAACGTGGACATTCTCCCGTGACGTCGACCTGAAGTTCGAATTCATTGGCGTAAACTACTATGATGGCCAAGGCTTCATGGTTCCACGTGATCTCGGCGTTTCTTCCGCTAAGGATCTTGATGGCGCGACTGTCTGCATTCAGACTGGTACAACAACAGAGCTGAACTTGGCGGATTTCTTCCGTTCCAACAACATCTCTTATGAGCCAGTGCCAATCGAAACCAACGCAGAAGCGCAGCAGCAGTACCTTGCTGGCGCATGTGACGTGTACACAAC
>JAHBAO020000277.1 GCA_018500065.2 Octadecabacter sp.
CGTGCCGAAAACCACCGTGAACACCGCCAACCCAACGGCAACCCACATCGCAGCGCGGTTCAGGTCACGCGGCAACCATGCCTCACCGCTGCTGGCGGCAAACACCCCGATAGATTGGGTAACAGACTGAAGTTGCAAAGCAATATATGGCGTCGTGCCGACAATCGCCAAGACCGTCACCATAATGCCCAACACAGTCGACTTGCCGTAGCGGGACGAAATGAGGTCGGCGATCGACGTTAGGCGCTGCGTGCGTCCAATACGCACCAGTTTGCGCACCAACCACCACCACCCGATCATCACCAAGGTCGGCCCAAGGTAGATCGTCACGAACTCAAGACCGGACCGCGCGGCGTACCCAACCGCACCATAAAACGTCCAAGCTGTACAATAGATGCTGAGCGACAAGGTGTAGATGGTTGAGGACCGCAGCCAACTGGTTTTGCCCTGTGCGGCGCGGCGTTCGGCGGCGAAGGCCACCAAGAACAAAAACGCCACATAAACCAGTGACACAACAATCAGCAGATTAAACGAAATCATTCGCCGCCGCGCGGAGTGCGCGCCTCTTCGTCGCGGGTTGGATCACTAAACCGCAGCACACGTGTCAGCAAAAAAGCCGCGATAACCAGCAGCATCCAAAGCCCAAATATGTATATAATTCCGCTGCTTGTCAGGCTTTGTTCAGGTGAATTTCGCGGCCACATTAACGGCAGGACCATCAGCACCAGTGCCACGATTGGCAAAAGCCGCGCGCCGTCCCGTATCCGGCGCTGGCGATAGCTGCTTCGTTCCAGAAATTCAGTGCGCGTGGGTTTGATCATATCACTGTCACCACCGTGTTACGGCGTGGCCAGTGCGCGAACGCTTTCCAGCACTTCGGCATTTGAGAACGGTTTCGTCATGAACCGTGTCGCCCCAAGATCAATGGCCATTTCGCGATCTTTCGCTTGACCGCGTGCTGTCAACATCATCACGGGTACATCCGCCGTCGCGTCTTGTCCCTTAAGGTCGCGCAGAATGTCATAGCCAGACCGCCCCGGCAGCATCACGTCAAGAATAATAAGGTCAGGGACGCCCTGCATCACCTTTTCCATGGCCGTTTCACCGTCTGAATGGGTGTGGACGGTCCAGCCATCCTTGCTCAGGATATAGCTGATCGCCTCAATAATATTCGGCTCGTCTTCGATAAGAAGGACGCGTCGGCCCATGCTGTCATACCCTCCCAAAGGTCTGCTGTGTCACGTCCCAAGCTCCCCCTTGGGCCAGACGATTTACTATTGCGTCATCGGGCCGCGAAGTCAAAGGCTTGGGGCGTTAAACAAGGCTTGGGTGCCGGCGGCTTGCACAGTCTTGTACCGTGCAGACCCGACATCCCGGCCCAACAACATCAGGTACGTCTTCATTTCGCGCCGGCCGCACCAGCATTGTTGCGGTGACACGTGCCTCAGAGGCAAAGGAAACATCGCCAACAGGCGTCGCGATCGCAAAGCATTCAAACGGGGTATGCGCGCGCCCCGGCAAGCGAACAACACGGCGGATCGCCCGCCCTGGTTGGGTCAATGCCTGATACAAGGGCCATAACGGACAAGCAGATCCAGATCGCGGTAGACGAAAATCAAGCACGGGCTTTTGAAACGTCACAACCCCCGCCGCATCACACACCGCCAAGCCCATCAACGGATGATCCAAGTCGTGTGGCAAATGCGCAAGCCGCCTGAAGATCATATCCAACGGGACATCAAACCGCGAAGCCAATCGCGCTGGATCATAGGCTGTTGCACGTGCGGCTTGGCTGAACGTATCCAGCGGCAATCGTTTGGCGTCCTTACTGGCGCTGTTGGCCCAATCCTGCAAAATGGCCCGCGCACTGGGGTCTTCAACGTCGTCAAAATGCAACGTGTCCCCCGCTTCAATGCCGGAAAAGTAAAACCCGGACTGGGCCATCTTCGCTTCAACTTGCTCCATCGCGGACTCTGTTTGGGTATCCCCTGCTTCCATCTCCATATCCAGAAACCCCAACAACGCCTGACTACTTTGCGCCAGTCGTTCGGAATCCGTGTCGATGTTCGTGTGAAATCGGGCCTGCCATTCGCGGTCCAAATCTGGCGTTTCGGCCAGAATGCTCGCGGTTGACCGGATCGCGGTCGCGGTCGAGATAACTTCGTGCAGCGAATTGGCGATTTGGCTGTCATGGGCCAGCCTGTTGCTGAGCGCTTCGGTGCGTTCTTCCAGCTGCGCGATGCGACGGCGCTGTGCCGCAACCAACGCCGCCCAGCCCGGAAACCGCGCAACCAGTTCTTCGGCGCGAGCATCCTCAACCGTGGCTTCAGGGAACGCCGCGGCCGCCTCTTTGATCGGCAGCAAAATGGCGTCCGTGGTGTCATCCGCTAACAGTGCTGCGTCAATCTCAAGCACACGTGCGAGGTCGGCCAAAAGCTTACCGCCGATTCTGCGCCGGTTGTGCTCGATCAAATTCAAGTAGGAGCCAGAAATTCCCACAACTTTGGCGACATGCGCCTGCCGCAACCCCAAATCAAGCCTGCGATTGCGCGCCCTTGTCCCAGTTAGAATTCGATCCGGCATTTAATTTTCCTGAGTATATTCAGCACGTTTCTGCAGCGCATTGATAATTTATTTACAACCTACTGCCTTGCCGCGTCTATGTCTTTACAAAACTTTGCAATCATCTCGAGACCTTATTGTTAAATTTTCAAAATGCCCCTTTATTAAGCAGGCTACTAAAAGCATGTGCAGCCGGGCGGGAGGCCCAAGGTCGCAAGATCGCTGTATCACTCTAGGGAGGATTAAATGTCCAAATCAAACTTTACACGTCGTGGTGTACTGAAGACTGGTGCCATTGCTGGTGCTGGCCTGACACTGCCAACTTATTTGCGCGCTGATGGCCACACGGGTTTCACCAACGCACCAGGCGATAGCGAAGTCGTTCTCGGTTTCAACGTTCCACAAACCGGCCCATACGCGGATGAGGGCGCAGACGAGTTGCGCGCTTATGAGCTGGCAGTCGAGCACCTGAACGGTGGCGGCGACGGTGGCATGCTGAACACGTTCTCTTCCAAAGTTCTGGACGGTACCGGCATCTTGGGTCGCGAAGTTAAGTACGTAACGGGTGACACACAGACAAAATCCGATGCCGCGCGCGCTTCTGCGCGTTCGATGATCGAAAAAGACGGCGCAATCATGATTACCGGTGGGTCTTCCTCCGGTGTGGCTGTTGCTGTTCAGGCTCTGTGTCAAGAAGCTGGCGTCATCTTCATGGCTGGCCTCACACACTCCAACGACACAACCGGTAAGGACCGCAAGGCCAACGGTTTCCGTCACTTCTTTAACTCCTACATGACTGGTGCGGCTCTCGCGCCTGTTCTGGCAGCGCAGTACGGTACAGATCGTAAAGCCTACCACCTGACAGCCGACTACAACTGGGGCTACACAACTGAGGAAGCGATTAAAGCGTCCACAGAAGCAATGGGTTGGGAAACTGTGAACTCGGTTAAGACACCGCTGACACAGACTGACTTCTCTTCCTACATCGCACCAGTTTTGAACTCCGGTGCTGACGTTCTGGTTCTGAACCACTACGGCGGGAACATGATCAACTCTTTGACATCCGCTGTTCAGTTCGGTCTGCGTGAAGCTCAGGCAAACGGCCAGAACTTCGAAATCGTTGTTCCGCTTTACTCCCGCCTCATGGCGCGTGGTGCTGGCGAAAACGTTAAGGGCATCTTCGGTTCCACAAACTGGCACTGGTCCTTGCAGGATGAAGGGTCTCAGGCGTTCGTTCGTTCCTTCGGTACGAAGTACGGCTTCCCACCATCCCAGGCTGCGCACACAACATACGTTCAGACAATGCTTTACGCAGATGCTGTTACGCGTGCTGGCTCGTTCGCACCTTGTGCGGTTGCAGAAGCCCTTGAAGACTTTGAGTTCGACGGCATGGGCAACGGTAAGACACTTTACCGTGGCGATGACCACCAGTGCTTCAAAGATGTTCTCGTTGTGAAGGGTAAAGAAAACCCAGAGTCCGAGTTCGACCTTCTCGAAGTTGTGGAAGTCACACCTGTTGATCAGGTGATGTACGATCCAGCACACCCACAGATGGGCGGCGCTGATGCGTCCCTTGGTGAGTGTAACAACGGCGCGTAAGCGACTTTGTAAAACGAACCGGGCGCGCGGCTTGCGCCGCGCGCCCACTCCGACCGCTGCCCCCCAACTCCCCATTCCCAATTTTCCTGAACCGAGGCCACGTCCATGGACCAGATCATCGTTCAAATTCTCAACGGTTTAGACAAGGGATCCGCGTATGCGTTGATCGCCCTTGGCTTGACTCTCATCTTCGGAACGCTCGGCGTTGTGAACTTCGCACACGGTGCGCTGTTTATGATGGGCGCCTTTTGTGCCGTTATTACATCCAAGATACTGTCATCATCGCACAAAGTTGTTGATGACACCCGTACCGACTTCCTTGGTAATCCACTCGAGGTGGATGTGTTCTATGTGCAGGATTGGTTCGGTGAAGCAGCGGGTGCTGCCATCATGGATTGGGCTGTACCACTCGCCATTTTGATCTCCATTCCAGTGATGATCCTTATCGGATTCATTATGGAACGTGGTCTAATCAAACATTTCTATAAGCGTCCGCACGCGGATCAGATCCTTGTGACCTTCGGTCTGGCGATCGTTATGGGCGAAGTTATCAAATACTACTTTGGTGCGAACCCAATTCAGACCCCTGCCCCAGACGCACTATCGGGTCGCGTCGACTTCGGCGTGTGGTTTGGCTACGGTCCGAACGCAATCGTCTACCCGATGTGGCGTCTTGTGTACTTCTTCTTCTCCGCCACAATCATCGCAGCGGTCTTTGCCTTCTTGCAGTTCACCACCTTCGGGATGGTTGTGCGTGCGGGCATGGCAGACCGTGAAACGGTTGGCTTGCTGGGCATCGACATCGACAAGCGCTTTACGTTCATGTTTGGCCTCGCGGCTGCGGTAGCTGGTATTGCCGGTGTCATGTACGCGCCCATCGTTTCCCCTGCCTACACGATGGGTATGGACTGGTTGGTTCTCAGCTTCGTTGTTGTTGTTGTCGGCGGAATGGGCTCTCTGCCCGGAGCGGTTCTTGCGGGGTTCGTGCTCGGTATTATCGAAAGCTTCGCGTCTATGCCGAGTATCGTTAACCTGCTGCCAGGCATCAACCAAATTGTTATTTACGTGGTCGCAATCGCGATCTTGCTGCTCCGCCCTCGTGGCTTGATGGGTCGCAAAGGCGTGATGGAGGACTAAACCATGCTAGGACTAAACAAAAAAGACAGCACTTTGATGCTGGTTGTAATTGGGCTTGTTGTGTTTGCTCCGTTCCTTCTCAACCCCTTCCCCGAAGGCTCTGCGATGGCGCAGTTCAACGCGGGTTACCCCGATTTGATGCAGCGTTTCGTCATCTTCGGGATCCTCGCAATTGGCTTCAACATTCTGTTTGGCCTCACGGGTTACCTCAGCTTTGGACACGCCGCTTTCTTGGGTGTGGGTTCATACGCTGCGATTTGGTCACTGAAGCTGTTCACGCTGAACGTTATCCCGGCCATCATCTTCGCGATTGTGATTGGTGGCCTGTTCGCTTGGGTTATCGGTAAGATCTCGCTGCGACGCTCGGGCATCTACTTCTCGATCCTGACACTTGCCTTTGCACAAATGTCTTTCGCGATGGCCTACTCCGTTCTTACTCCGATTACGGGTGGTGAGACAGGGCTTCAGATCAAGAACACAGATAACCCTTTGCTTGGTGGGCCAACCGACGGCAGCATCGGACGCGCGAACTTGTTTGGCGCAGAGATGGGCAACTCGTTCGAGTTGGGCTTTGGCAACTGGGTGTTCACATTCAACCTTGGCTACTACATCGCAGCCCTTGCAATGCTGGTCGCTTTCTACCTGTCGATCCGCATCTTCCGCAGTCCCTTCGGCATCATGCTTCGTGCGGTTAAATCCAACCAAAACCGGATGAACTACACAGGCCTGACACCAAAGGTATACACACTGTACGCCTTCGTGATTTCCGGCATGTATGCGGGTCTTGCGGGTGGTCTGATGGTTGCAATGGACACCCAAGTTGGACCTGAGCGGATGTTCTGGACCGCGTCTGGTGAAATCGTGATTATGACCATCCTTGGTGGTGCGGGCACATTGATTGGCCCCGTCCTAGGCGCTGGTTCGATCAAATACATGGAAAACATCCTGTCCAAGATCAACAAAGACGTTCTGCACCAGTGGTTCGCGTTCCTTCCGGACGGTTTGGAAGACGCAATGGTCGTCTTCGCCGATATCTTCGTCGGCAAGCAATGGCACTTCACGCTGGGTATCGTTTTCATGCTCGTCGTTATCTTCCTGCCAGGCGGCCTTGTTGAAGGCGCACAACGCCTTTCCGCCCGCTTTGGCCGTAAGAAAACAACAGACACCGCCGCCGACAGCTCCGCTGGCACACCTGCGGAATAAGGAGACAAACAATGGCACTACTCTCAGTCAAAGGCGTCAACAAACGCTTCGGTGGCCTGCAAGCTTTAGGCGACGTAAACCTCGATGTGGTGGAAAACACCTGCCACGCAATTATCGGCCCGAACGGGGCCGGTAAGTCTACCCTCCTCAACGTGCTGGTTGGCAAATTGATCCCTGACTCTGGATCGGTCGTGTTTGACGGCGAATCCGTCTTGGGGCGCCAGCCACACGAGATCAACCAGATGGGCATTTCCCGCGTGTTCCAAACACCGGAAATCTTTGCTGACCTGAACGTCTTGGAAAACATGCTTATCCCGTGTTTCGCCAAACGTGACGGCGCCTTCCGGATGCACGCCATCGAAAGCGTGCGTCACGAGAAGGACATGATCGAAAAGGCCGAAAGCATGCTGTCTGAGGTCAACATGCTTGATAAGCGTGAAATGCTCGCGTCTTCCATGTCACGTGGCGACAAACGCCGCCTTGAGATGGCGATGTGTCTGGTTCAAGAGCCGCGCTTGCTGCTGCTGGATGA
>JAHBAO020000381.1 GCA_018500065.2 Octadecabacter sp.
CGCGGTGGCCTTATCAGCGTCCCAGTCTTGCGCGCCAAACGGCCAATAGACGCCAGCCAACAATACAACCCCGTCTATTTCGCCAACAGCCGCTGCCGCGTCTTTCACGCTTTGGTCATCCGCAATGTCGATGATCTGGTATGTCGCTTTATTCGGCAATCCCGCAACGACATCCTTCAACGCATCCTCAGACCGCGACGACACGATCACCTCAGCGCCAGCCGCACTGATTTTTTGGGCTAAGGCACGCCCCAAGCCTTCGCTTGCGCCCACCAACCAATACCGTTTTCCGTGCCAGTCACGCATTTCAGTCCTCCAAAGACGTTAGGGCCAACAAAATGATCGCCACGATTTTCAAAACCGACGGCACCAATGCGTACAGCCCCGTTAACATGGTTAATGCCGCGTGCGGGTTATCGGTTCCCGCCTGAAATCCTGTCGATTCCAATAATGGCAGTAACAACACCGCCGCGAAAGCCAGGGTGAATTTGGACACGAGCGACCATAGCCCGAAACCCTGCCCGCCATTGGGCGCAATGCGCGCCATGCGTTTTGCAAACATCGCGGGCAGCAGCGTCAGGTCGGCACCGATCGTCGCGCCTGACAGCACGCAGATAATTGCAAACGCAGTCGTGTCGCCCGCGCCGAGGGTCAGTGTCCAGCCAAAGGCGGCAACCGCCAAAACCATCGCGCACAGCAACACAGGCTTTTCGCCAAACTTGCCCGCCAATGCCGACCAGATCGGTGATGACACCGCCGCAGCAAGGAAGAACAACACCAACAGCGGCCCTTCCCAACCCGGTGCATTCAGTCGCGATTCCACAAAGAACAAGAACAGCGTCGAAGACACGGCCAAGGGCGTCGCGTTGACCAGCGCAAGCAAAAGCAAACGCCGCGCCAAGGGGTCATACAGAATGGCGCGCACTGGCGTGGGCTTGGCTTCAACCGAGGCCGGTGTCCATTCACGCCACATGAAAACTGTCGCTACAATAGTGACCGCAGCAAAGCCCCACGCAAAGGCGGCGAAGGGATCAGCGCCCATCCCCAACAACACAGTTGGCGCGATGGCGGCCAGGCAAATGCCCAGTAACGCACCCGACTCCCGCCACGCTGCAAGACGCACATGCCCCCCGTCGCTGTCGCCGACTTTGGCAATGCCTTGGGCGTAAAAATTGATGGTCAGAAAGCTAAAGGCGCTGAACAATCCGGTAATCATCAGGCCGAACCACCATAGTGGGGCAATCGGTGGCGTAACCGCAAACAACCCGACCATCGACGCCGCCATCAACGCCGCAGCAGCGCCTATCGCAATGGCTTTCCCACCACGCAACCTCTCGGCGATCCAACCCAAAACCGGGTCTTGCACCACGTCAAACAGGCGTAACCCGAACAGGACAGCCCCGAGCGCCGTTAAGCTCACACCGAAGGTGTCAGCGTAGTATTTCGGTGCGAAAATGTAGATCGGTAGACCTGCGCCAGAAAGCACCGCCGCGAACGCAGTGTAGGCCGGAAAGCGCTGCGAAACGGCGTGACGCAAAGCGCTCATTGCGACACATCATCGGCTGGTGGCTCTGGGCGATTGCGATACGCCACCCCCTTCCACCAAAGCTTCAACGCCTGCCAATGAATAAGCGTCAGCACGCGGCGCGACCCAAATGGGCGGCGCAGTGTTGCACCTAATATCGCACGATTGGTCAGCGGCTTACGCGCCCCCGTAAGGGTCGCGATCAAGCCCGTCTCGTTGTTGGAAAAGTCGATCCAGATTCCAATGCTGTCGGGCTGGATATCAAAGCGGAACGTGTAATGGCCGGCGATGTCTTGGAAGGGCGAAACATGGAACACCTTTTGTGCAGTGATCGTTGCATCCTTGGTGATTTCGCGCAGATCAGCATGGTGGCACAGATAAGAATGGCGATCCCCGAAGGTGTTTGACACTTCCGCAATCACCACCCGTAAAACACCCTGCAGATCATGGCAGAGCCAAAACGCAACCGGATTGAACACATGCCCCAAGACACGCGGTTGCGCCAGCAGGTCAATCCGCCCGGTCACATCAAGATCCCGTTCTTCCAGCAAGGCCCGCACCCATGCGGCCCCTGTTCCAGCCTTTGGCGCACCCCCATGATCACTGTCTTGCAACGACATCAACGCGCAGCCGTTCCTCGCGAATAGCGACGGATGGTCGGGCGTGCCCTCGGCGTCGAGCAGCACATAGTCAATCCCGTAGCGAAAGGCGTTCGTTTCGCCCCCCCGCCGTGCGTGGTAGGTCTCGCCAGCTATGTGATGAACACCTGCCATCGCCTCCTCATTCCGCCGCTAGGGTCAATGTCTCGCGCGCGCGCATTGCGCTCACCACATCCATCGCGGACCCGATACCGTCCTCGTGAAACCCGTTTTTCATCCAAGCGCCACAATACCATGTATTGTTTGCCCCATTCATCGCGGCAGCCTGTTTCTGGGCTGCTAACGCGTCGAGGTCATAAACCGGATGGCGTAATGTCACCTCATCCCAAATCAATGCCGGATCAATACTGCGCGTGGTATTCAGCGTCACGAACAATGGGTCATTCTGCAGCCAAGGCTGAAGTTTGTTCATCCAGTATGTCAGGTCAATTCTATCGGATTGTTTGTCTGCATCCTCGCTATACACCCATGAAGACCAAACCGATTTGCGCTTCGGCATGATCGACGTGTCCGAGTGTAGCACGATTTTGTTTGGTTGGTATTTGACCGCCCCAAGCACGCTTTGCTCAGCAGGTGACGGA
>JAHBAO020000353.1 GCA_018500065.2 Octadecabacter sp.
CGTGCTCATGTTTGGTTCCTTTGGCTTTGTTAGCGCAAACAGTTTGGTTTTGCGGCCTCTATAGCGGGTCGGAGGCGGGTTGGGAAGTGCGGCGGCGGCGGGCTTCACGGATCAATGTGAAACCCCCCGCGCCGATGACAATCGAAACGCCGATGAGGGTCATGGCGTCAGGGCGTTCGTGCAAGAAAACCATACCAAGACCGAGCGCAAACAGCATGCGGGTATACCTGAACATGGAAATGAACGCGGCATCGCCTTCACGGGTGGCTGCAACGATTGAGAGGTACGCGAGAAGGGCAACGACGATACAGCCCATAAGCGTTGCGCTGTCTTTCAGGGACATTGCTGTCAGGGTGTCCCCATTGATCCAGCACAACGCCAAACCAGCGGGAATAAGCAGCAAGAACGCGTGCAGCGACAAATGTGCGCCAGAAACCTGAACCTTGATCGAACGCGTTGCCAGATCACGCCCCGCGAGGCCGATCATGCCGCCAACACCGATAAGCATGGCCGTCGAAATGCCGTCTAATCCAGGTCGAATAATCAGCAGCACACCAACGAACCCGACAAGGATCGCGGCCCAGCGCATCCAACCGACGACTTGTCCAAGAAACAACGCGCCCCCCATCGCGACCACCAAAGGGGTCGCTTGGATAATTGCCGATAACATGGTCACGTCTAAACGCATCAGCGCGGAAATAAACAGCATGGTGCCCGCGACCTCAAAAAAACCACGCACCCAGACGCGTCGGTTTAGATGTGCGGATACAAATACAGGTTGGCCTTTTGCGATAAACCATCCTGCAAACGCCAACGCAGCGCCAGCGCCAATGATGCTGATGATCTGCCCGGCGGGGATGCGTGCGCCAAGTGTTTTGATGAGAACGTCTTCAATTGCGAAAGCCAACATTGAGAGCGTCATCAATGCAGCACCACGGAGGTTTTCCATCAGGAAATATCTTTCTTAGGAACGCCGTAAAGTTCAAGGCGGTGGCCCTTGAGGTCATAGCCAAGTTTGTCAGCGATGCGTTCTTGCAGGGCTTCGATTTCTGCATCGAGAAATTCAATCACTTCACCAGATTGGAGGTCAATGAGATGGTCATGGTGTTCGCGGTCTGCCGTTTCATACCGGGCGCGCCCATCGCCAAAATCATGTTTTTCAAGGATGCCGGATTCCTCGAACAGTTTGACTGTCCGGTAGACCGTGGCCAGCGAAATGCGCGGATCAGCGACAACTGCGCGGTTATACAGTTCTTCAACGTCCGGATGGTCATCAGACGTCTCAAGAACGCGCGCAATGGTGCGGCGTTGTTCGGTCAGGCGCAGGCCAATGGCCTCGCAACGGGACAGAATGGTGTCAGTCATGAAAGGTCTTCTTTTGGGTTGGCTTTTGTTACGCCATAGCGGGGACGGGGGCCAGTGGCTACAAGGGCTGGGCGGGCTTTTCTTAACGGCCAGACCGAAGGCGGACCCAAGTTCCGCCAAGTTGGCGAATCTGTGCACCGGTTCCCAGCTTAAACCGCGCCAAGCCAGCACTGCGATCAGTCTCAAGCACGCCAAGATCAAAGGTCTTATGCCCAAGGGACGCCATGCGACACGCCGCTTGCCACAAAATGACGCGCGGTGCGTGCAACGCGTAGCCTGTCGGGTTTGCCCAAGCCGTTTGATAGGTGGCGGTCGCGCCGTGACGCAGGACCAAACAGGCTGCGATCAGGTCGGTGTTCTGGTACGCTTCAAAGATGATCGCGTCGCTTGGGTTTTCTTGGGCGAAGGCGGCCAACAAACGTGCCGGATAGTTTGAAAAGCCGCGTTTTCGCGCCAGTTCATTGGAGCGCGCGAATAAATCATGTGGCCGTCCATCCCAAACGCGTTCACGCAGGGTTAAGCTTTGGGCTTCACCCTTTACCAACCGATTGCGCCATTTCCCGTGCAGTGCAGCGCGTATGTCTGCTGTCTGCAAGTCCCATTCTGCGATATGGGCAGGTGTGATGATCTGCCTAAATCCCGCCGCGCGGTACGCCTGCGGGCAGGGCGTTTCGCCGTTCAGAATGTGCACAGGCGTGCTGGCGACAGCTTCGGGTGTTGCGCGGGATGCAAATGCGATAGACCCAAGTGGGCCAAAACTGCGTCTAAGAATAACAGGCCCCGTTGACGCGACATCAGCACCGAACGCTTTAAGCGCGCGGGCAAATTGTGGTGATTGCTGAAGCGGAACATCCAAGGCGGCAGGCATAGCGCCATTAACACGATGTTCACCTAAGACATGGTTAATGGTGCGATGAAATCTCTACCGAATATTCCCGCACCTCGGCTGACGCGACTTTCGATAACGTTCATCGCTTTGAGTGTCGGGTTGATCGGTGGGGCGGTCTTGGCGCTGTTAACCTAGCTGAACAAGGGCGTGACGTTTTTTACCGGCGCTCAGCTTGATGGGCGTGCTAAGATCAGCAGTCGTGATCATAAGGCCCGCGTTTTCAAGCCCGGCGTCATTCATCTTAGCGCCGCCATCAGAAATCAGACGCTTGGCTTCCTTGCCGGACCCCGCAAGGCCGGATTTCACGATCAACTGCACGATTGAGATACCATCACCAATATCAGCCGCGTTTAGCGTCAGGGTCGGAAGGTCGTCCCCGACGCCGCCCCTTTCAAACACTTCTTTCGCAGTCTTTTCAGCGGCAAGTGCTGCGTCCTTACCGTGAAGCAGCGTGGTCACCTCATTGGCGAGAATGATTTTCGCTTCGTTGATTTCGACACCTTCCAGCGCCCCAAGGCGATCACATTCTTCAACGGAAAGCTCTGTGTACAGCTTCAGGAAACGGCCAACGTCTGCGTCCGTGGTGTTGCGCCAGAACTGCCAGAACTCGTACGAGCTGAGCATTTCATCGTTTAGCCAAATCGCACCAGACAGGGATTTGCCCATCTTTTTGCCGTCACTGGTTGTCAACAGCGGCGATGTCAGGCCGAAAATCTGGTGATCCAACACGCGGCGCGTCAGGTCGATACCATTCACGATATTGCCCCATTGATCCGAGCCGCCCATCTGCAACAAACAACCATAGCGCCGGTTAAGTTCAAGGAAATCATAAGCTTGTAGGATCATGTAGTTGAATTCAAGAAAGCTCAGGCTTTGCTCGCGATCAAGACGCGACTTAACGCTTTCAAACGACAACATCCGGTTCACCGAGAAATGCTTGCCGATGTCGCGCAGGAAATCGAGGTAGTTCAACCCGTCGAGCCATTCCGCGTTGTTGATCATCTTGGCGTCCGTCGGGCCGTCGCCATAGGTCAGGTAAGCGGAAAACACTTGCTTGATGCCTGCAATATTGTCGTCAATCTGGTCAGGCGTCAGCAGGGGCCGTTCATCTGCGCGAAAGCTCGGGTCGCCAACCTTAGTCGTGCCGCCACCCATCAAGGTGATTGGCTGGTGACCGGTCTTTTGCAGCCAACGCAGCATCATGATCTGGATCAGCGAGCCCACGTGTAGCGATTTCGCCGTCGCATCAAAACCGATGTAGGCGGGCACAACACCCGCGGCAAACGCGTCGTCCAGACCTTGATAATCGGTGCAATCGGCTAGAAAGCCGCGTTCCATCATTACACGGATAAAATCTGATTTCGGATGGTAGGTCATGACTTGTCGCCTCGCGTTCTTTCGGGCCATTCTATAGGGGGCCGTTCGTCCAAGGGAAAGAGCATGTTGAAAGATCAGGTGGTGCGTGTCGTTGGGGCCATGTCGGGGACATCGCTGGACGGTGTGGATGCGGCCGAAATTATGACCGATGGGCGCGAAGTGCTGGAGTTCGGTGAAAGCGCGTTTCGGCCCTACACAGAGGCACAAGGTGCGGTGCTGCGCGGCGCTTTGGGCAAATGGCCCGAGGATGATGTGACACAAGCAGCAGAACTGGTCGAAACAGTACATGCGCAGGTACTAAGTGGCTTTCGAGACGCGGAATTGGTTGGGTTTCACGGACAAACCTTCGCCCATGATCCCAAAGGGCGCGGGACCCATCAAGCAGGTGACGGCGCGGTATTGGCCGCGGTGTTGAACAAGCCTGTCGTCTGGGATTTTCGCAGCGCTGATGTGCAAATGGGGGGCGAGGGTGCGCCTTTGGCACCGTTTTATCACTTTGCGCTGGCAAAGAAGATGAAGGCGGACGCTCCCATCGCGATTTTGAATTTGGGGGGTGTTGGGAACCTGACCTGGATCGACCCGCGCCTGCCATTGCCGGAAAGCGAAGGTGCGTTGCTGGCGTTTGATACAGGCCCCGCCAACGCGCCGATCAATGATGTGATGCAGTCCCGTTTCGCGCGCCCATTCGACCAAGATGGTGCGTTAGCTGCAGCGGGCACTGTCGATCACTCGGTCATCGAGACGTTTATGAAACATCCGTTTTTCTATCGGATGCCCCCCAAGTCCCTTGATCGCGATGCATTTGTCGGTCTTTCGACGGCTGTTGCAGAATTGGCAGATGAAGATGCAGTTGCCACACTTACGATGGCCTGCGCAGTATCCGTCGCGCAAGGCGCGAAAGCCTGCCCTAGTACGCCGGAACGCATACTTGTAACCGGAGGAGGGCGCCGCAATCCAACGTTGATGAAAATGCTTGCGTCGGTATGTGATGTGCCTGTCGCCGCGATTGAAGATGCCGGATTTGACGGGGATATGCTTGAGGCTCAGGCCTTCGCGTACTTAGCTGTGCGTGTAGCAAAGGGTTTGCCAACAAGTGCGCCCGCCACCACAGGCGTTGGTGCTGCGATTGGCGGTGGAACGATTTCACGCCCCGGATAGCGGTGCGCAACCGGTTTATATTGCAATAGGTATTTTTGAACAAAAGAAGCGAAAGCAAGAAACGATTAACCTTAACGCGCTACCGTGTTGTGGCGGTACAGGCTGAGGAGCCGATGGCCGTAACGGAAGAAGCCCCTGCACGCTAAGGCGCTTGGCGACCCACTGGCGCGCAGGGCACTTCGTCACTTTTCGCTTCTTTTGTTCTTAAGTACCTAAGTCCATCGTTTCCGTTAAGCGGTCAGGTGAATGTTGAAGCGCGCCCGTATCGTCGCGTCCAGTTCCGCGTCAAATCGAGCGGCTGAGC
>JAHBAO020000079.1 GCA_018500065.2 Octadecabacter sp.
GAGAATAGGCTCAACATGATCGTCTCGGGCGGTACGTCGACAGGCAAAACCGTGGCCGCCCGCAAGATTCTCTCTCATGTCGGCGCTGAGGAGCGGATCATCACGATCGAGGAGGCCGCCGAGCTTCTGCCCGCTCAACCAAACGTGGTGACGCTCATCGCCAACCGCGATGCGCAGTTCCAAACCGCAGACGTTCTTCTCACCGCAACGCTGCGCATGCGGCCGGATCGGATCATTCTCGGCGAAGTGCGCGGTAAAGAGGCCATGACCTTCCTGGAGGCCATCAACACGGGTCACGGCGGATCAATGACCACGCTACATGCCGAAACCCCGCAACTGGCGGTGCAGCGATTGGCAATCGCCGCGCTGAAAACCGAGATCCCGATGACCTATGCGGACATGGTTCGCTACATCGAGAACTCCATCGATGTGATCATCCAGGCCGGCCGCCACGACGGCGCGCGCGGCATCACCGAATTTTACCTCCCTGGCATGGAACAGATTGGAGCATCCGCATGAAGACCTATGAATACGAGATCCTGTCGTTCCCGATGGATCGCAAAAACAGTCTGATCGAAATGCAGGTTGCGTTGAATGCAAAGGGCCAGGTCGGGTGGGAGGTTGTCTCAATCAGCTCGTCCGAATTTGCCAATATCGGGCACACGGCTTTCCTGAAACGTGAAACCTCCGAAGGCGCAGATGTTAGAGGCACCCGATGAAGCATCGTACTATCCGTCTCACTTGGCTCACGATTGTTTTGGGACTGATTGCACCGCCGTTGATGGCGGAGCGCAATCTAATCCCCAGCCTCGAGAGCATTCCGGATGTCTGCTCTGAGCGCCCAAACGAGCCGGACTGGATGGAAAATATCGCGCTGCGAGACGCCTACCAGCGTGTCTTGGTCCAGGACATCTACCGCGCACAGAGCATGGAGCGGGTCGTTGAGACGGGATCCTGCGACTGCGCCACGCGCTTCCCAACTTGGGATTCAGCCGAAGTCACCTTCCGAGAAAACCATGCCGGAGCGAACCGTTCAGAAATGCTGCAAGCCTCGGCCACCTACAACCGCCGTGCAAATGAACTTCGACCTCCAGCCCAAGCGATCTGCGAAGCCACAGGCAATTGGTAGGGAGATCCTGAAATGAGCGTTGTCACCTACTTCGTTGAAACCTCCCAAGGCTATCTCGACACGGCCGCCGAAACACAGTTCGGGTCTGTTGCCGCAACGGTGGGGACGCTGCTCGTCCTTGGAACAACCGTCGTCGTGATCTTCGTGTTCCTGAACATGATCTATCAGTACAAAGCGATGGACGGGCGAACGGCGTTCTGGCTAGCGGTCAAGATCGGGCTCATCGGGATATTTGCGACCAATTGGGTGCAGTTCAACGCACTATCATCCGCGATCCTCGCAGGGATCGACAGTATTGCAGGCGCACTTGTCGCATCTGTGGGCGGCGGGGTGCCCGGCCCGTCTGGAACCTTTGCCGAGGAATTTGACAGGCTGATTGCAGAGCTTGGAGAATATCTCAACGCTGCAGGCTCGGAACTGAATTGGATGGCTGGGGCCATGTTGGATATTGTTGGTGTCCTGATGCTGTCGATTTTAGGTGGGCTGGCGGCGTTCATTTTGGTGGCTTCGCGTCTGATGATCGCGCTCTTGATTGGTATCGCGCCGGTGATGATTTTTCTGACACTGTTTGATGTGACGAAGGACTACTTTGCGCGGTGGCTGTCAGCGCTGGTCTCCTTTGCGATCTATCCGATTGTTGTGGCGGGTGTTTTTGCGACGATCACTGGCGTGTCTTCTGCACTTATCGGCGAACTGGGCGATCCTGAGGGTGCCACCAATATCGGTGCGCTGATTCCGTTTTTTATGATGGTGTTGATGGCCAAAGGGTTCATCGTCGCGACGCCGTTTATTGTGAGGGCAATTTCCGGCAACATCATGATGCCAGCCTTATCTGGCGGCATGGCCGGAAGCTATGGGTTTGCACGTGCCGCCATGGGTAATCAGCAAGCCTACAATCGCTATCTTGTAGGGGGCGCCAGCGGGGCCGAATACGCCGCACTCAGAGCGCGTCAGATGTTTGGGGTGCAACAAATGCCTCAACGGCCGGGGATGGCCAATGTGACACCTGCTGGAGGCAGTCCATCGACGGGGACTGGATCGCAAATGCTGGCTCAGTTGGCGAGGCTTGGCAGATTGGGGAGACGATGAACATGTCGGATTCAGACGCGGAAAATGTAATTAAGGAGCAGGCCGACCTATGGGCCATGTCGCATGGGTTTTCTGATGTAGACGAAATGAAGCAGTGGGGCGAGCAAATGGAACGTGAGCGCCTTGCAAAATTTGCCTTAAATGAGGTGACTGAGAATGAACAATAGTAGAGTAGCAGATCGCCTGGGTGGCTTTATCATCGGGCTTCCAACAGTGGCATTGCCCATATCGATTGCGGGTTGGTCGCCGTGGCTGGGCGTAACTACGACGACCCTGTTTTTGGTTGTAGCCGTGTCATACGTTTGCGGCGTTACGCCAAAATGGTTTCAACATGGCACTGCGAAGTAAGCGCAGCTAGACAACACCTTCCGATGACGCGTTTAACTCAATGTGTTGCTTATATGGGGTTCATTTTTAACACGTTGACCTTTTCATATCATATGAACAGGTAATCTTAGACTGACTGGCAAGCAGCTGCCGCACCTTTCAAGAAATCGCGCAATATGGGCTGTTCTGGTAGGGGCAGGACCATACATTAGTGAAACCAGCCGTTCGTGCATGATGCAGCGAAAGAGGAAAATGAGCCCATGGCGGACGTGCCAAATTCATGCTGCGTGCACACGCGGCACGAAAACTTGCTGCGACGCTACAAAACCGCTGCTGCATCGCAGAGGGGAATGCGGTCATTCAGGCAATGCTTGGACACCAGTTGAAAAAATCGCAGGTAAACTTAAATCATTCTCTGCAGGCTCTCTTTTGACAGCTAGATACTAAGTCGATATTGGCCCGTGCTCCAAACAGGAAATTCAACTTACCAGAAGGATTTCCGATAGCGGCCGCCCAAAAAGAACCTTAGACCCGTA
>JAHBAO020000410.1 GCA_018500065.2 Octadecabacter sp.
GCGGTAGGACAGGGCGAACAGCTGGAAAAGTGGGGCAGTCCAGCTGGTTGCGGTCATTGGGTCGCTGAATTCCAGATTGGTGATTGTCGTGTCGAACCGCGACGGAAAACCCTGTGTATGCAGCGTGTCATAGGTCAGATCGTAATCACCCGCATCCATCTCAACCAAGGCCTCGGACAGCCGCGATTGGATTTGCGAACGCCCAACAAACCAGTAGCCGCCATAAAGCGTGGCTGAAATAACAACGAGGGCGATAAGTTTGCGCATATTTTCGGCCTTTCACGGGCGGGTTGATTGGTGTTTAGAGGAGCCCAAGCAGAAGGGCCATAAAAGATGACAATGTGGGTGTTTGGATACGGATCATTGCTGTGGAACCCAGGTTTTGAGCCAGCCGAGGCCGTGACCGCAACGCTTTCCGGTTATCACCGTAGTTTCTGTATGTTGTCGATCCACCATCGCGGGACAGTCGACGAACCCGGTTTGGTGCTGGCATTGGACGAGGCCGAAAGCACCTGCGTTGGGGTAGCGTTCCGTGTCGCACAAACGGACGAGGTCCGTGTGCTGGAAGAACTGCGCGCGCGTGAGTTGATTTCATCTGCTTATGAAGAGGCCCACGTGCCCCTTGCACTGCAGGACGGGCGCGATGTGCAGGCCTTGGCTTACGTCATCAACCGCACCCATGAACAGTACTGCCAATTCGACCTTGAACGCCAAGCGCAGATGATTGCGCGCTCGGTTGGTGGACGCGGCCCGAACCCTGAATATCTGTTCAACACGGCCGATCATCTGCTGCAGATGGGTATTGATGATCCTGATATGGCATGGCTGGTCCGTCGTGTGCGCGAACTCGTATGAATTTGTTTGGGAAATGCTGCGCGAGCCCCTATTGTGACGCGTAACAAACAACAAAGAGGTGCCTGATCCCATGGCAACAGGGGACCAAAAGGCCGAGCCGCAGTTTTCCCAACCTTGGCGCCAGATCATTTCGATGCTGGTCGTGATCGGGTTGGTCTGCGCCGGCGCCATCCTAGCATTTCCGCGCGTCGGGCCTGTGTTTATGGCAAACCCGTATCTGAACGGGTTTATTTTTCTCGTCTTCGTGATCGGCCTCGTGTCCTGTTTCTGGCAGGTTTGGCAGCTCATTAAGTCAGTCAGCTGGATCGAAGCCTTTGCGGGTGAACAACTTGGCTCGGACATCATTAAAGCGCCAGGGTTGCTGGCACCGCTCGCGACCTTGCTGCGGTCGCGCGGATCACGGATGCAGCTGTCGTCCAGTTCATCGCGCTCCATTTTGGATTCTGTGTCCCAGCGGATCGACGAAGACCGTGAAATCACCCGCTACATCGTCAACACGCTGATTTTTCTTGGCCTTTTAGGGACGTTCTACGGGTTGGCAACGACCGTTCCGGCCCTTGTCGACACCATCCAGTCCCTGACACCAGATGAAGGCGAAAGCGGCGGCGATGTGTTTTCGCGTTTGCAAGCGGGGCTTGAAAGCCAACTTGGGGGCATGGGTGTTGCGTTCGCGTCGTCCTTGCTGGGTCTTGCTGGGTCGCTGGTTGTTGGGTTGCTGGAACTGTTTGCAAGCCACGGGCAAAACCGCTTTTACCGCGAGCTGGAAGAATGGATGTCCACGATCACGCGTGTGGGTTTGGCAGAAGGTGATGACGCCAGCGGTGATCACGTCGCGATGGCGGGCGTCGTGGATCATATGGTTGAACAGATGGAACGGATGCAAACGATGTTTGCCGCATCCGAGGCCAGCCGGACCGAAGCCAACGAACGTATCGGCAAGCTTGCGATTGCAGTGGAAACGCTGGCGCAGCAAACGTCAAATAACGAAGCGAATGCGCAACTGACCCGCGTTGCGGACGCGCAAGAAACCTTGATTACCGCGTTGAAAGACACCGGCATGGAGGGCATCGACGCCGAAAGCCGGATGCGGTTGCGCTCGATTGATGTCGGGCTGTTGCGCATCCTTGAGGACATGGCGGCGGGCCGTCAGGAAGTCATCCAAGATCTGCGCGCTGATATGGCGGGGCTGACCAAGGCCGTGCGCCAAGGCAATCGTGAGGCACGCAAAACCAATTCGGACGGATCCTAAGTCATGGCGCTAAGCCGCAGAACAGGCGCACGCTTTCAAGCGTCCATCTGGCCGGGTTTTGTGGACGCAATGACGGGTTTGTTGCTGGTTTTGATGTTCGTGCTGACCATTTTTATGGTGCTGCAATTCGTGCTGCGCGAAACGATCACCGGACAAGAAGCGCAACTTGATAGCCTTGAGGCCGATGTCCTTGCACTGACCAGCGCACTTGGCATCCAACAAGACCAATCCGCGGCACTTGGCGCGCAGGTTGGTGTGTTGTCTGGCGAATTGTCTGGGTTACAGGCTGACCTGGCAGAAAGCGAAAGCATGGTCGCGCAACAGAACGCGGTTATCGCGCGGCTGACAGGGGAACGTGATGCGCTGATTGCGGATGTTTCAAACGCCCAATCCCAAATCACTGGGTTTGAAGCGCAGGTCGCAGGATTGTTGGCACAACGTCGCGAAGCCGAGGGTGCGATTGCGGGCCTTGAAGCGCGTGAGGCGGAGCTTGTAAGCGCACAAGACGCACTTAACCTCGCCCTCGCACAGGCACGCACTGAAATAGATGAAGGCGTTGAAACGGCCCGTCTTGCAGCGGCCCGGCGCGAGGCGCTTGAAGCGATGATGGCAGAACTAGAGGCTGATAACGCAGCGTCGAGCGCGCAAATCAGCGAACTTGAAGCAGCGATGTTGGTTGATGCAGCCGCGGCCGAGGCGCTGCGCGAACGTCTGGCAAACGCTGATACGGAACTGACGGCAATGACCCTCGCGCTTGAAGAACAACGCCAACAAGCCGAAGACACGCTGACGTTGCTGGCCGCTGCGCAGGTGGCGCGCGATGAGTTGGACCAAAACCTTGCCATCGCATTGCTAGCCCAACAAGAAGCTGAAGTCGCAGCGCAAGAGCGCGACGACTTGAGCGCTGATCTTGCCGAAGCGGTCGCGGCACTGGCCGCTGCACAGGCGCAATCCGGCTCCGCTGAGGAAAACGTTAATCGTCAGGCAGCACTTCTTGCGCTTGCCAATGACGCGCTCTCGCAAGAACAGGCGCTGTCGGCAGAAAGCCAGCGGCAGGTCACATTGCTGAGCGAACAGGTGGCGGCGTTGCGTGGAGAATTGGAACGCCTGCAGGGCCTGCTAAATTTGGCGAACGACGAGGACGTCACCGCCAATGTGCAAATCGAAACCCTCACGCAAGACCTGAACACCGCAATGGCGCGTGCTTTGCTTGCAGAACGTCGCACGCAGTTTTTGGAAGAGGCGGAGCTGGAGCGGCTGGCAGCAGAGGCTGTTGAGCTGGAACGCTACCGTTCTGATTTTTTGGGGCTTTTGCGTGAAGTATTGGAGGATGTTGAGGGTGTGCGGGTCGAAGGGGACAGGTTTGTGTTCTCGTCTGAGGTGTTGTTCGAGCAAGGAGCCGCAGCACTTTCGAGCGAAGGCCAAAGGGAAATTGCCAAAGTTGCGGATATTTTGCGCGATGTGGCAGACGATATTCCAGCGGGCATTGATTGGGTGATCCGCGTGGATGGGCATACCGACAATGTGCCGTTGTCGGGTGCTGGGCAATTCGCCAACAACTGGGAACTGAGCCAAGCGCGCGCGCTGTCTGTGGTGCTGTATATGGTGAACTTCCTTGGCATTTCGCCGGAACGCTTGGCGGCGAACGGATTTGGACAGTATCAGCCGATCAACCCGGACGATACAGAGGCCGCCCGCGCACAAAACCGCCGGATTGAGCTGAAACTCACCGAGCGTTGAACCAAAGGCATCGCGTTAGGGCAGGGTGATGGTCGTGGTTTGGCGATCAAGCTCAACTCCGTCGCGGGTATGAACGACCACACCCGAATATGTGCCCGCAAGCCAGCCGGCATCTGGCGGATTGAGGCCACCGGCGCGCATGAGAAGCGCTTGCTGGCGATCCAGTACATCGTCGGTCTGGAAAAGAGGTCCGTCAGGCCCGTCAAACGAGATGCTGATTGTATCGCCAACCCGTGATCCAAAGGCAAAGGCCCAAAGAACAATTGGCGCGTCCTGCGTCAAGGATTGCGCGGACGCGGTGCCTGCTTTGACGGAGGCATATTCTGGAACAGTGTCCGCAAAGCCGATATTCAAAAGGCCGCCCGCTTGTGTGTCAATCGGTAGGTTCCAAAGCGTGTCTGTCGCGGGTTCGCCGCAAGCGATCTGGCGGTCAGGCGCGAATGGATCGACGACCGCGCCATCGCGACGCACGGAAATATGCACATGGGGAAACTGTGTGCGGCCTGACAGACCGACTTGGCCCAGAACATCCCCAACCTCAACGTCGTCACCGCTCAGGACTGTGATGGAGCCTTCTTTCATGTGGCAATACTGGGTTTCCCACCCATCCTCATGGGCGATGACAACGCCATTGCCGCAGTCGCGTCCGTTGATCTCTGCCTCAAGGTCGGGCGTGTACAAAACATCCCGCATATTGTTGCGCACACCGCGAACGGTGCCGGCGGCGGACACAAGAACGTCTACACCGACGTCCATCGCCGCCAATGATGGCAGGCCAAAGTCGGTGCCCTTGTGGGTATCATACGTCAGGCTGCCACATTGAAAATCGGACGCCGCTTCTGACGGGTCATGATCCACGTAGTTTTGGATGTAGCAGGTTTCGCCTAAATTGCAGTCAATGGGGAGGTCGAGTTGTAGATCCTGCGCCGCAGCGGGTGCGGCGCAGGTTATGAGAAGTGCGAAGGAGCGCATTAATCCGCTGCAAGAAGCGGCGGTTTGTCTTTTGAAATACGCACGTTCTCAGGCGGCTCAATCTTGAGATCAAGCTCACCCTTTTTGATGCCCACGATGATGTGGCCACCCTTGGCGAGGGATCCGAACAAGAGTTCCTCTGCGAGAGGTTTCTTGATGTTTTCCTGAATGACGCGGCCAAGCGGGCGCGCACCCATTTTTGAATCGTAACCGCGGTCTGCGAGCCATTCGGCGGCAGGTTTTGTCAGCTCGATCGTGACGTTGCGATCCATAAGTTGTGCTTCGAGTTGCAGCACGAACTTTTCGACCACTTGCAGGATCACGTCTTTGCCCAGTGGTGCGAAGGAGACCACCGCATCCAGACGGTTGCGGAATTCTGGCGTGAACGTCTTTTCGATCGCAGCGGTGTCTTCACCAGTGCGGCGTTCACGGCCAAAGCCGATGGCTTCTTTTGCCATTTCGGATGCACCTGCGTTGGACGTCATGATGATGATGACATTGCGGAAATCTGTGGTGCGGCCGTTGTGGTCCGTCAGTTTGCCGTGGTCCATGACCTGCAACAGGATGTTGTAGACGTCAGGGTGGGCTTTTTCCATTTCATCCAGCAACAGAACGCAGTGCGGGTTTTGGTCCACACCGTCAGTCAGCATGCCGCCCTGATCAAACCCGACATAGCCGGGAGGGGCGCCAATAAGACGGGAAACCGCGTGCTTTTCCATGTACTCGGACATATCAAAGCGCAGCAATTCAACACCCAGCGTGTCCGCCAGCTGTTTGGCGACTTCGGTTTTACCCACGCCTGTTGGCCCTGCGAACAGGTAGTTGCCGATCGGCTTTTCAGGTTCACGCAGGCCAGCACGGGCCAGCTTGATTGCGGAAGACAGCGCGACAATCGCGTCGTCTTGGCCGAACACCACGCGCTTCAGGCTGGATTCGAGGTCTTTAAGAACCTCGGCATCATCCTTGGACACGTTTTTCGGTGGGATGCGGGCGATCTTTGCCACAACAGCCTCAATCTCTTTGGTGCCAACAGTCTTGCGGCGTTTGGAGGCCGGGATCAAATGTTGCGCGGCACCGGCTTCGTCGATGACGTCAATGGCGCTATCGGGCAGCTTGCGATCGTTGATGTAGCGCGACGCGAGTTCGACCGCAGATTTGACCGCATCGGCGGTGTATTTAATCTCGTGGTGATCCTCAAAGTAGGTTTTGATGCCTTTGAGGATTTTGATGGAGTCTTCAACAGAAGGCTCATTCACGTCGATTTTCTGGAAACGGCGTGCCAAAGCGCGGTCTTTTTCGAAATGCTGACGGAATTCTTTGTA
>JAHBAO020000180.1 GCA_018500065.2 Octadecabacter sp.
AACCTGCCCTACAACATCGGTACAGAATTGCTGGTACGCTGGCTCACGCCTCCAGAATGGCCGCCCTTCTGGGACAGCCTCACGTTGATGTTCCAACGCGAAGTCGCACAGCGCATCACCGCCGAACCGGGCTCCAAAGCCTATGGCCGCCTCGCGATCCTGTCCCAATGGCGCACGGACGCAAAAATCGTGATGAACCTCCCGCCTGAAGCCTTCTCGCCTCCGCCCAAAGTCTCCAGCGCTGTGGTCCATCTCAACGCCCTAAAAGAACCGCGCTTCCCCGCTGATCCAGCTATGCTGCAACACGTCACCGCCACGGCGTTCAATCAACGCCGGAAAATGTTGCGCTCCTCGCTGAAATCCCTCAGCCCGGACATCGAAGACCACCTGGTCGCCGCCGGTATCAAACCCACTGATCGCGCCGAACAAATCGACGTCGAACGCTTCTGCGCCCTCGCCCGCAGCCTCAAAGCCACTTAAAGCTTCTTTTGTTTCTAAATACCTCGGGGGAGTCCGCAGGACGGGGGCTGGCCCCCTCTGTCGTCACACCAAACACAAACCTGTCAGAAACCTGTCAGGCGCACGTCGCCGCGCCGCACTCCGTATCTGAAACGCGCGGAAGCGCACGTTTTGCACCCCCAACGAAAAAGGCCCCCGTTTCCGAGGGCCTCTAAATTATTCTGCCGCTGCTGGTGCTGCGCCACCATCCGGTGCCGCCTCGCCTTCGGGCTGTTGGTCTGGCCGCGTCTTTGGCTTGCGCGTGCGGCGCTTCTTTGGCGCCTCTTCCGGTGTTTCAACCAAACCTGATCCGCTGTCTTCCGCGTCAACAGGCCCTGCCGCTGCGGCCTCTTCTTGCGCCTTCAAACGGTCCGCGCGTTCGCGGTCCCGTTCGGCTTGGCGTTCGCGGTTCTGCTTGTCTTGCCCAACCTGACGCTCGCGCTGTAGCTTCTCTTGTTCTTCGCGCTTGGCATCGATCTCTTTTTGCGCCTCGGCCAGCATACGTGTGTAATGCTCGGCGTGTTGCGCGAAATTCTCGGCGTTGACGCGGTCATTGGACAGGATCGCGTCGCGGTGCAGCTGGGTATACTTCTCAACAATCTGCTGCGGCGTACCGCGCACCTTTCCCTCAGGACCAGAGCTGTCAAACACGCGGTTGACGATATTGCCACCGGAAGGACGGTTGTTGTTGCGGTTCTTGTTCCGCGAACGGGATCGAGAAGACTTCATGAAGGTATTTCCAGCCTGTGTTTTATGTCGCTGCCCGTTCCCACCTCATGCAGGAGCTATCAAATAAAAAGGCAGTGATGTTCTGGCGTGTGTCGGAGACGGGACCAAACGGTCATACTCCATCCGACACGCATGACTATGCCGTACAAGGTGTTAATCGCAAGTGATTCTGCGCGTTTTAGAGCATTTGCCTGCTCTAAAGCGGTTTTTGGCCCACAATTACACGGTCACGCCCGTCCAAATCGCGGCGAATCGCAACATTCTGCAATCCAGCGACCTCAAACATCGCGATCACATCAGCCGCTTGAGTCGGGCCAATTTCCACCATGAGCCAACCACCCGCATTCAAATGCTCAGGCGCGCCAGCGGCAATAATACGGTAACACGACAGCCCATCACCTTCATCCGTCAGCGCCATGCGCGGTTCATGAAGCACCTCTGGGGACAGGCTGCGCATCTCTCGTTTCGTTATATAAGGAGGGTTGGAAACAATAAGGTCGAACGTCTTGTCAATCGGCTCAAACCACGACCCCTCAACCAAAACCAACCGTTCAGCCACCTCAATGGCATGGGCATTTTGCGAAGCCACTTTCAAGGCCGCTGCGCTCTTATCCGTGGCCACCCCTGTCGTGCCCTCACGCGCTGCCAAAAGGCTAATCGCGATCGCACCAGAACCGGTACCCAAGTCGAGCATCCGGTCCCACGGCTTTTCCAGCGCCGCAATCACCAAAGCTTCGGTGTCTGGGCGGGGGTCAAGAACATCAGGCGTGACTTTGAATGTGTGCTCGTAAAAGGCCCTTTTGCCCAAGACATGGCTCATAGGAACGCGGCTTGCTCGGAGGTTGACTTGATCACTAAAGCGACGATGAAACACCCCATCCATCATCTCGCCGTGGTCCGTGTAATTGGCCGGGAAGATGCTCGCCCAAATCTGGCGCGCCTCTCTGGCGCCGTCCGCAATCCCTGCGCTCCTTAAATGCTTGGCCGCGTCGGTGATGGTATAAATTTCTTTCGGCTTTTCACTGCCACACCGCCTGAAAGCAGAAGGCCATTTCACTCACCCATCTCCGCCAGTGCTGTCGCCTGTGCGTCTTGTATCAAGCCATCAATCACTTCATCCAGATCGCCTTGCATAACTGCGTCCAACTTATAAAGCGTCAGGTTAATGCGGTGGTCTGTCATGCGGCCTTGCGGGACGTTATATGTCCTGATCCGCTCTGAGCGGTCCCCCGACCCCACCTGCGCTGCGCGATCCGCGCTTCGCTCATCATGCACCTTTTGGCGCTCGGCATCGTAAAGCCGCGTCTTAAGCACCTGCATCGCGATCTCGCGGTTGCGGTGTTGGGATTTCTCCGAACTCGTCACCACAATACCTGACGGCATATGCGTAATGCGTACCGCAGAATCCGTGGTGTTCACGTGCTGCCCGCCAGACCCTGACGCGCGCATGGTATCAATGCGGATGTCATTGGCGTTGATCTGGATGTCCACATCTTCGGCTTCTGGCAGCACCGCAACCGTGGCCGCAGATGTGTGAACACGCCCACCGCTTTCGGTTTCAGGAACCCGCTGCACACGGTGCACGCCGCTTTCATATTTCATCCGCGCGAATACGTTTTGGCCAGACACGCGAATGGTCGCTTCTTTGATTCCGCCAAGTTCGGATTGGCTTTCTTCAATGATTTCGAACTTCCAACCGCGGTTTTCAGCGTAACGATTGTACATTCTCAACAAATCGCCCGCAAACAGTGCCGCTTCGTCGCCGCCGGTTCCGGGGCGAATTTCAACCAATGCCGGCTTGCTGTCCGCGGCATCCTTTGGGATCAGCGCCAGCTTCACGGCAGCTTCCGCATCTGGCATACGCGCCTTCAAATCCGGCAGCTCGATCTCTGCCAGCTCTTTCATTTCAGGGTCGGTCAGCATCGCTTCCGCCCCTTCGATCTCGCGCACCAGCTCTTGGTAGCCGCGCACGACCTCGACCACGGGGCGCAGCTCTGCGTACTCGCGCGACACGGCGACAAATTCGTCCCCGCCCAGCCCCTCACCCATGCGGGCCTCAAGGAACTCAAAACGTTCGGTAATCTGCATCAAGCGTTCATTTGGTATCATTGGGTCGGTGTATCCCCATCCAGCTGCGCCAACCAGTCGGTGATGCGTGTTTTGTTCACACCCATGTCAGACACTCCGTAAACGGCTCGGCCCTCGATGCGCAGCATCGGTCCGTGCCCGCCGTCAATCGTGTTGTCCGGCCCTGCATAAAGCGTCGTTACATCCGGAAAGCCCCACAGCACCGAGCGCGTCACATAGGCCCCCTGCACCCCCTCCGCGCGGGTGGTGCGCGGTGTCGCCATAATGATGGCATCCAAGGCCTCGTATGCGGCGATCGGATCCTCCAATTCGCGCACAACTTGGTACCCATTGCGCCATTCGTGGTTTCCAGGTCCGAAGGCGTAAAGATAGGATTGGATCAAGGGCAGATCAATTGGCGCAAGACGTACAAATACGGATCCAGCGACCGCCAATCCCAAGGCCCCCAAGACAATAGACTTCAAGATCATGACGCCCCCTTAACGATATTTCACGCCCGGTAAAATGCTCAACATCTCAAACATGATATTGGCCCCCGTAAGCGCGGTGTTCCCCGTCGTATCATAGGGCGGCGAAACCTCAACCAGATCGCAGCCGACGATGTTCAAACCACGCAAGTTGCGGATCAATTCCATCGCCTGCATGGTGCTCAGCCCGCCAATCTCAGGCGTGCCGGTTCCAGGCGCAAAACTGGGATCGAGACTGTCAATATCATAGGTGATGTAGCACGGCTGGTCGCCAATCGAGGAAACAATCTCTTTTCCTAGTGTATCCAAAGGCTTGTGCCACAAACTTGATGCAAGGCATTGATTGAAACCCCAATCGGCAGCTTCGGTGAAATCTTCTGCCGTGTAGCCAGTCCCTCGTAGACCAATTTGCCATACTTTTGAGGGCGTTATCAGACCTTCTTCATACGCACGTCGGAACACCGTTCCGTGGGTTTCGCGTTCTCCGAACATCTCGTCGTTTACGTCCGCATGGGCGTCCACGTGCACCAGTGCTACGGGGCCATGCTTCTTCGCCATCGCCCGCAAAATCGGTAAGGTAAGCGAGTGATCCCCGCCAAGCCCCATTGGGACAACGGCGTGCTTTAATATCTCATCATACTTGGCCTCGATGATCTTCAACGAGTCCGCGAGCGAGAACGTGTTGATCGCAATGTCCCCAAGATCAGCACATTGCAGACTGTCGAACGGCGCCGCCCCTGTCTGGATATTATAAGGCCGGATCATTGCGCTTTCCTGGCGCAGTTGTTTCGGGCCAAACCGCGTGCCAGACCGCCAGCTTGTGCCGATGTCCATCGGGATGCCGATAAAGCCCACATCAAGCCCTTCGGCACTGGCTGCATCTGGCAGCCGCATGAACGTTTGCAAGCCCGCAAACCGCGCCAAATCGTTGCCGGAAACGGGTTGATTCAGTCGAATTTCAGTCATGGAAAAGTCCTTCAATTGCGTTTGAACGAAGTGAAAGGCAGTAATTGAGGGTCAATTGTCTGAAATTCGACTTATCGCTCATCGCTTGTTCCACAAATGTAGACAGCACAGCTCAAACGCCACATGCGCGCCTGCCACTGCGGTAATTCCAGAGGTATCATAGGGTGGAGAAACTTCAACCACGTCGCCTCCAACCATGTTGATCCCCGCCAGATCGCGCAGCATCGCCGCCGCTTGCCAATTCGCAAGACCGCCCCAAACCGGTGTCCCCGTCCCCGGAGCAAACGCCGGATCAAGCGCATCAATGTCAAACGTCACATAGGTCGGTGCATCCCCGACGATTTCCTTGGCGCGCGCGACGGCCCACGCGGCGCCCTTTTCATGCACGCTGCGCGCATCGATGTATTCCATCCCAAGATAGTCCTCACATTCCGTACGAATACCGATCTGCACCGAGCGTTTCGGGTCGACCAACCCCAGTTTCACCGCCTTATACATGAACGTCCCGTGATCGACGCGGTCCATGTCATCATCCGCCCAAAGATCGGAATGGGCATCGAACTGGATCACGCTAAGCGGGCCGAATTTTGCGGCATAAGCCTTGAGGATCGGCAGGGTGATAAAGTGATCGCCCCCCAGTGTCACCGTCCCCACATCCGCTGCCAAAATCCCCGCGATATGCGCCTCAATAGCGGCAGGCGTGCCCGCAACATTGGCATAATCAAACGCCAGATCACCGTAATCCGCGATGGCGAAATCACTGAGCGGATCAAAACCCCAGCCATAGGGCGGATCATAGGGTTGCAGGGTGCTGGCCTCGCGAATGGCACGGGGACCAAAACGGGTTCCGGGGCGGTTCGTCACGGCCTGATCAAACGGCACGCCAGTTACGGCAAGGTCTACCCCTTTCAAATCTTTGGTATATTTACGCCGCAGGAACGATGTCGCCCCGCCAAACGTGTTCTCGAACGCGCAGCCCTTAAGGTCATCGCGTGTGAACGCCAGATCAATCTGGCCCTTCGCATCTTCCAGCGCCATCAGTTGCCCTCCAGTGGCAGTGCCCGTTCCGCAATACGAGCAAAAAACGAAGCGCCATAAGGCGCAGTGGCGTCATCAAAGTCAAAATCAGGCTGATGCAATCCGGCAGTGTCGCCATTGCCGACAAACAAATACGCCCCCGGCAATTTTTCTAGGAAATAGGCGAAATCTTCTGCACCCATTTCCCGTGTTGCATCATCAACGACGTGCCCTTCCGCAGCAACCTCACGCGCAACCGCTACCGCGAATTCAGTTTGCTTAGGCGTGTTCACGGTCGCCGGAAACCCTTCCTCATAGCGCAGCACGGCCTCAACCCCAAAAGACGCCGCCTGCCCTGCAACGATTTCAGCCATTCGACGCTTCACCATCGCTTTGACGTCCTTGTCAAACGTGCGCACCGTACCGCCAAGATACGCGGTTTCGGGAATGATATTATCCGCCGTCCCCGCATGGATCATCGTCACCGACACCACCAAGTCATTCAGCGCATAGTGGTTGCGGCTGACAATGGTCGCCATCGCTTGCCCGATGGACAGCGCGGCCGTGATCGGATCGCGGGTTTCGTGTGGATAGGCCCCGTGCCCGCCGACGCCTTTGATATCAACATGAAACGTGTCCACGGACGCCATGATTGGGCCCGGTGTGGTGTAAAACTGACCAACAGGCGTGCCTGGCATATTGTGCAGCGCATAGACTTCTTTGATGTCAAAGCGCTCCAACATGCCTTCCTCAACCATCAGCTCGGCACCGCCACCCGTTTCCTCGGCGGGTTGGAAAATCAGCGCAATTCGCCCTTTGAAATTGCGCGTTTCGGCCAGATATTTCGCCGCCCCGAGCAACATCGTCGTGTGCCCGTCATGCCCGCAAGCGTGCATCTTGCCCTCGTTCACGGACGCCCACTCAGCCCCAGTGCTTTCCGTGATCGGCAGCGCATCCATGTCCGCGCGCAGCCCAATCGTCGGGCCACTACCCTGCCCGTCAATAATCGCAACCACACCAGAAATCGCGATGCCTTCGTGGATTTCGTCAATCCCGAACGCGCGTAGCCGCTCAACCACATAGGCGGCAGTCTGCTGGCAGTGCTGCCCCAGCTCGGGATGTTGATGCAGATAACGACGCCACTGCGTCATCTCGTCCGCGAAGGCGGCAATTCGGTTTATCACTGGCATGGGTGGACCTCTATGAGCGGGAACAATAGCGTGACTTTGACACCAAAGGAGCCGCCCCTCAATGGCCGAAGACATGCTGATCCATTCCACCGACCCCGCCCAGCAAATGGACCGCCTTTTGGCGATCATGCGCGCCCTGCGTGACCCTGAAACAGGCTGCCCGTGGGATATCGAGCAAACGTTTGCGACCATCGCCCCCTACACGATTGAAGAAGCCTACGAAGTTGCCGACGCGATTGAACGCGCAGATATGAACGACTTGCGCGGTGAGCTGGGCGATCTGCTTTTCCAATCCGTCTTCCACGCGCAAATGGCTGACGACGCGGGGCATTTCAATTTCAGCGACGTCGCCCGCACGATGTCTGACAAAATGGTCGCGCGGCATCCCCATGTGTTTGGTAGCGAGTCGCGCGACAAATCCGCAGAGCAGCAAACCGCAGATTGGGAGATCATCAAAGCCGCAGAACGCGCAACCCGCGATGAGACCCGCACGCTTGACGGCGTGGCCATCGGCCTACCCGCCCTGCTGCGCGCTGAGAAACTTCAAAAACGCGCTGCACGCGTGGGGTTTGACTGGCCGGATGTGGGCCATGTGATTGATAAGATTGCCGAAGAAGCCGCCGAAGTGGTCGAGGCCCGCGATACCCTAAGTCACGACGAGGTCACCGAAGAAGTCGGTGATCTGCTGTTCGTCATGGCCAACCTTGCGCGGCACCTGAACGTAAACCCAGAGGACGCACTTCGCGCTGCGAACGCAAAATTCATGCGACGGTTTGCAGGAATCGAAGACGCACTGGCCGCACGCGGCAGGACACCCGCCGACAGCGATCTGGCAGAAATGGATGCGTTGTGGGATGCGGTAAAAGCGCAAGAAAAGAACCGCTAAGACAGCCCCAGCGCGGTGGTTGAAACACGCGCAAAACGCACGCCAAACTTGGGACAAAACGTGCGCCGACAGTGCGACCAACCTTTTTCCCAAAACAAATGTGCTCTGGCCGCCGGAGGGTTCCACAAACCCTTCTTGCGCCAGCGCGTCCAAATGCCGATTGAGCGTTGCAGGTTTCGTGCCTTCGTAGCCCCGCGCAACGTTCTCTGCGACCTTTGCATTGCCGGCGGCAAGATCAAATCCGCTATTCGCACAAGGATTGACCATGCCTTTGAACTTTTGTCGCACAGTGTCCGGCCCAAGGTGCGCCATCGAAATGAACACGCCCTCTTGTTCAGGATTGTTGTTTCGCATCTCGGCGGAAATCCCGCGGCTAACCACATCACGGGTGCGCGTCCCGTGGTGCACGCCGTTCACCATCAATGCACTGCTGCCGCACATGCCCACACGACAAGCGACGCGATAGCTTAGGGTCGGATCAGCGTTTTGCTGAACCCATGACACCGCATCCAGACCTGTTTGGTTCTCATGGGCGGGCACCTCAAACACATCCGTGGTGTTCGGCCTTCGCTCTATCGCTACGCTGAGATGTTTTGACGTCGTGCCACCAAAACCTTTTGCGGTCTTACTTGGAAAAATCCGTGATCACTGCTGTTCCGGGGCGTGTCGGACCCTTCATCGCGCGCAATTCGGCGCTTGCGGCGGACAGCGGAACCACGCGGTCCAGCATCGGGGTCAAATCAACGTCGCCGCGTTCAATCATGCTCAGCAAGGATGGATACTTCCACGATGGCATCCCGCGGGTTCCGTAAAACGCCAATTGCTTGGAATAAATGGCGCGCATGTTGACTTCCATCCGCCCATCACCCGCAGGCATGCCCACATGAACATGCCGCCCCAACGTGGCAAGGCATTCAACGGATGCGTTGGTGGTTTGGGCAATACCGAGCGCTTCTAAGGAAACCTGCGCACCGCCGCCCGTTATGTCGCGGATCGCGGCGGGCACGTCTTGGGTTGATGCATTCACAGCGGCATCTGCGCCCAAGTGCAGCGCGTGATCCAGTTTTTCCTGCACAACATCAACAACAACGACTTGCGCGCCCAGCATCTTTGCCAACAGCAATGCCGACAGGCCAATCCCGCCCGTGCCATGCACGGCCACCCATTCGCCCGCACGCACATTCGCGCGATCTGTCAGTGCGTGCCATGCGGTCGTAACCCTGCACCCCAAACCCGCCGCAAGGGCTGGCGTGATCGTTTCCGGCAAATAGACCAGGTTGTGATCAAATGGCACGGCAACGAATTCGGCATAGGCACCGGGCGCGCCAAATCCGGGGACAATCGCACTTTCGCAAGTGTTGGACGCTCCTGTCTGGCAGGCGGGACAATCCCCGCACCCCAAAATAAACGGCGCAATCAACTTGTCGCCGACTTTGTATTTCGCTTGTGCGCCAGCTTCGACCACGGTTCCGCAATATTCATGCCCAAGGATGGACCCGTTGGTCACTTTGGGATGGCCCCCGACCCAACCGTGAAAATCAGATCGGCAAACGCCGCACGCCGCGACCTTTAGGACCACACCGTTTTCGGGGCATGCCGGATCATCAACCGTTTCAATGGACAGGTCTTCGTTGAATTCTCTGACGACAGCTGCGCGCATCGGCTTTTCCTTCGATCTAAGTGAGTGTTATGCGTCCAATCCGGCGACGCACATGTACTTGACGGATAAATAATCTTCCAAACCTTGGCTGCCGCCTTCTTTGCCCATTCCGCTTTCTTTCAGCCCGCCAAAGGGCGCTTCAACGGTGGTGATCAGGCCGGAATTGATCCCGATAAGCCCGTATTGCAGCCTGTCGTTCAGGCGGAACGTCCGACCAAGCGATTTGGTATAAGCATAGGCCGCAAGGCCGAATTCCGTGGCATTGGCCGCATCGATTGCTTCTTCTTCGGTGTCGAACTTGAACACGGCAGACAGCGGGCCGAATATTTCTTCGGTGGCGAACTGCATATCTGCGGTTGCGTCGGTAATCACGGTTGGTTCGAAAAATGTGCCGCCCAACGCGTGTCGTTTGCCGCCCGATAGGACTGTGGCGCCCTTAGCGGTCGCATCGGCGATCATCTCTTCGACCTTTTCAACACCGGCCATATCGATCATCGGCCCTTGCGCAACGCCGTCCTGCGTGCCGTCGCCAATGACCATCGCCTCGGTCGCGTCTTTCAGGCGCGCAACGAACGCGTCGTGAATTCCGGCCTGAACGTAAAAGCGGTTAGTGCACACACAGGTCTGGCCCATGTTGCGATACTTCGCGATCATCGCCCCTTCGATAGCGGCATCAATATCCGCATCATCGAACACAATAAACGGTGCGTTGCCACCCAACTCCATTGAGACTTTCTTGACCGTATCAGCGGACTGTCGGATCAGCACTTTGCCCACGTCCGTGGACCCCGTGAAGGTAACCTTTCGCACATCAGGGCTTGCCATGATCGCGCCGGCGATTTCGCGGGCGGAACCTGTGAGGATGTTCACAACACCGTCTGGAAACCCAACGTCCTGACACAGCTTGCCCCAGACCAAGCCTGAATATGGCGTGGCCGTTGCAGGTTTCGCAACAAGTGTGCACCCTGCCGCCAGCGCAGGCGCCAGCTTGCGCGCGAGCATTGAGGACGGGAAATTCCACGGCGTAATCGCCCCGACCACACCGACCGGATGACGGGTGACCATCAACCTGCGATCCGCCGTTGGCGCGGGGACGATTTCCCCCTTCGCGCGCCGGACCTCTTCTGCGAACCAACGCACATAAGCCGCACCAATTGCGATTTCGCCCCGCGCTTCCGCCAGCGGCTTGCCCTGTTCGGCTGTCAGCAGTTGCGCCAGCGGTTCTTGATTGTCCATCAAAGCATCATGCAGCTTGTGCAAAAGACCCACCCGAAACGACAGATCGCTGCGCGACCAGTCCGTGAACGCCGCCGTCGCAGCCGCAATCGCACGATCGGTTTCTGCAGCACCACAATTTGGAACCTGCCCCAAGTCTTCGCCCGTTGCGGGGTTTGTGACTGCGATCATTGCCCCGCTGTCGGCAGTGCTCCAATTCCCGCCAATCAAATTGGTTTGTAGCAACATGCCGCTAAAGTCGTTCATGGGTGATCCTTCAAGAAGTTAATGCGCGTTAACAAGTGCCTATCAGTAAGCTTGCGTGTATTGAAGGCTAATTTAACTTACGTTATCGAAAGCTAAGCTTTCAAAAAACACACCCAAACCGCAGATCAATGCGGCCCTGATCGGAACGTTCGAAAATGACAATTCGTCAACTTCGCACCCTTGTTGCAATCGCTGACACAAATACGTTCAGCGCAGCGGCCAATGTGGTGCATGTGACCCATGCCGCCGTTAGTCAGCAGATGCAGGCGCTTGAGGCTGACTTGGGCATTGGGCTTTTTGACCGAAGCACGCGAACGCCAGAACTGACACCCGTTGCGCATAAGATCGTCGCCAAAGCCCGCAGACTGATTGAGGAATATGACAATCTGGTCCACTCGGCGTTGGGGGATGGCGGTTTAGCTGGCACCATCACACTGGGCGCTTTGCGGACAACACTCACGGGTCTTACGCCAAAGGCAATGTCGACGCTGACCGCGAAGTTCCCGGAAATGCGGCTGCATATTCGCCCCGGCCTGACAGCTGCTTTGTTTTTGGATGTTGAGCGCGGGTCCCTAGACGCCGCCATCGTTGTCAAACCGAACTTAGTGCCAAGCGGCCTTGTTTTTCGGGAGTTGGCGAAAGAGCCGTTGCAATTGATCGCCTCGGTTGACGAAACCGAACACAACCCCCTCAAACTGTTAAGAACGCGCCCCTTTATCCGGTACGATCGCAACGCTGTCGTCGGAACACTTATCGACAACTGGATTTCCTCTAAGCGCATTCAAGTGTCCGAGACGATGGAATTAGACAGCCCCGAGGCAATCGCCTCTATGGTTCATGCAGGTCTCGGCGTCTCGATTGTGCCAGATCTTGCGGTAAAGCCAATTGATACCGTTCCAGTCAAACGTATCAGCCTCGGGACAGGAACGCCCTCTCGGATACTGGGGTTGGTCCACCGCGAAAACCAAGTCAAGAAGCGGGCGATCGACGCGGTGTTTGATGCGCTGTCGCACGCCATTCAAACTTCAGCAAGCGATTGAGACGCAGGCCTTTGGCGTTACCGCGGCGAAAATCCTTACGCCCACAAATCGGGCCTACCCCGCCTTCTCTTCCAGCATCATCCATTCTTCTTCCGCGTCATCCAACTTGGCTTGGCGCTCGAGCAACGCATCTGTTGCCTTTTGGAACTTCACGGGATGGTCGGTGAACAAGGCTGGATCGGCCATCAGCTCGCCCAGTTTGGTAATCTCGGCCTCTAGGCGCGCAATCACATTGGGAAGCTCTTGCAGACGGTGCTTTTCGGTAAAGCTGAGGCCCGCCTGTGCCATCTCTTTGGGCGCTTGCGCCTTTCCTTTGGTCTTCGCCGCCTTGGGCGCCACGCTTTCATCTTCAGCGCGTTGATTGCGATAATCCGTCCAGCCGCCCGCATAGGTCACGGCGCGGCCGTTGCCCTCCATCGCGATGGTCGTCGTCGCCACGCGGTCAATGAAGTCACGGTCGTGGCTGACCAGCAGCACCGTGCCGGGGTAATCCCCCAGCAAGTCCTGCAACAGATCTAGCGTTTCGATGTCCAGATCGTTGGTCGGTTCGTCCAGGACCAAGACGTTGGATTCGCGTGCCATAAGCCGCGCCAACAACAGCCGTGCCTTTTCGCCACCTGACAGGGAATGCACAGGCGCGCGGGCTTGGGCCTCGTCGAACAGGAATTCCTTAAGGTAGCCGACCACGTGCTTGGGGTTGCCACGCACCATGATTTGGTCGGCCTTACCGCTCACGGCCATGCTCGGATCAGTGGTCAGATTGTCCCACAGCGTGGTTTGCGGATTGAGCTTTGCACGCGCTTGGTCAAATACCGCGATCTCAAGGTTGGTGCCATGTTTGACGCTGCCCTGATCTGGTTCAACTTCGCCCAGCAACATCTTTATAAGGGTCGTCTTTCCAACACCGTTCGGTCCGACAAACGCAATCCGATCCCCACGGTTCACCGTCAGATCAAAGCCTTTTACGATGTCCTTACCGTCAAAAGATTTCGTCAATCCAACTGCTTCTACAACTTTCTTGCCGGACGATTGCCCCGCATCCAATGCCATCGCGGCGGTGCCTTGGCGCTTGATCTGGCCGGCCTTTTCAGCACGCAAATCTTGCAACGCCCGCAGGCGACCTTGGTTGCGGGTGCGGCGCGCAGAAATACCTTCAACCGCCCACCGCGCCTCTTTCTTGATTTTGCGGTTCAGCTTGTGGCGCTGCATGTCTTCGTCTTCCCAGGTCTTGTCGCGCCAAGCCTCGAAATGCTCGAAACCCTGTTCTTGGCGGCGCACCTGCCCGCGATCAATCCAAAGTGTCGCGCGGGTCAGCGCGTTCAGAAACGCACGGTCGTGGGAAATCAACACAAAGCCCGTGCGCGTTTGGGATAGTTCGCGTTCCAGCCAACCGATAGCCTCAATGTCCATGTGGTTCGTCGGCTCGTCCAGCAGCATCAAACCCGGCGCTTCGGCCATGAGTTTCGCCAAAGCCGCACGGCGACGTTCGCCACCTGAGGCCACATTCACGTCCCGCGCAGGATCAAATTTCAACCCTTCGGCCACAGAATCAACGCGCCACGCATCAGACGGGTCCATGCCACTGGTCGCGTAATCGCCCAACGTGGCGCAGCCTTCCATGCTCGGGTCCTGCTCCATGTAGCCCACAGACATGCCCGGTGCGACGACGACACCGCCCTTGTCCACCTCGACCAAGCCTGCCATCACTTTCAAAAGCGTGGACTTGCCAGAGCCATTGCGCCCGACAAGCGCAACACGGTCCCCCGGTTGCACGACCAACGACAGGTCTTCAAAAACAGGATCGCCGCCAAATGTGAGGGCGATATCGGTGAGTTGTAAAAGGGGTGTGCGTGCCATGCCGTCTGCTAACTTCGCGCGGCGCTAGGCGCAAGGGCCATCAAGTGTCCGAAATCGCGCGCAACGCCTTGGCGCGTGCAGGCGGAATCGCTGCAATCTCAAGGCCGGTAAATACGTGCAAAGTGTTCATCTGGTCATCTACGACAGCATGATCGCTCACCCAGCCCCCCATGCTGAGGTATGTTTTCAACAGCGCTGGCAACTGCTCCATCGCAGCTTTGCGCACGACTTTGCCATCCACATCCCGAAACGGAACGACCCGCTCCGCCTTCATTGCGGGCGCCCATGCGTCCGGCGCGTGGTGGTTGGCCGCCAATAGCTTAAACGCCTCACGGTAGGCAGCGGCGTCCGTTCCGGCAAAGGACGAACACCCAAACAACAGCCCGACTGACCGCGCATCAACGATTTTCGCAAGCATCCCCCACGCAATCCGCAACACGTCAGGGTCTTTCACGTCCGGCGAGACGCAAAACCGCCCCAACTCCAATACGGGTTGCGCATAAGCAGAAAGACGTTCCAAATCATAGTATTGCGCGGAATAGCTGGTGTTAATTTCCGCTCCGGACGCTCCAAAAAGCGTGCGGAAACTACAAACGATCTCGCCCGCACTGTTTTCAAGCAACACATGATCGCACACAGAATCGAAGGCATCCGTTTCAAGCCCGTCGCGGCGTGCGACACCGCCCGCATCTTCGATGAAACAGCGGTGGCGAAGCCGTTGGCACCGTTCCAGATCGACATCACTCAGTGCAAACCGTGCAACATAAGACCCGCGCTGCAGCACGGTGTCTTCAAGAGAATGATCCTTTATTGCCATTTTCAATGTGGCTTCAGCGGAAATGGTGCGGCTTGCGCCCTCACCCGTCACCGATGAAGTCACCCGCATCGAACTGGCCGATGGATCCGAACAGCTGGCGAATGAACGTCGTATCGCGCACATTGTCTTGCGTCACACGGCGCGACAACGCGACGACATTGCCATTCTCAAGACCAAAGCGTTCGACATTGCTGACAACACCAGCCTCATCAAAACGGATCGCGACAACTTCGCGCTCGATCTCTTTTGGTTCAAGCGGGCCTAAAAAACGAAAGCGCGACTGAACGTAGAAAAACCCACCGCCATTGGTCACACCGGCCGCCGTTGGCGGACCAACAACATCAGACACTGTATCGCGGGTATCAACACCAACCAGCACTTCGGCCAGTTGATCATCCGTGGGGGCATATCCGTGATTACGATAAAGCGTGGTGCAGCCCACCGACATCAACAACACACATCCGGCAAGTACGGCGCGTGTTTTGCGACCTGTGATGTTCATAGCGACCCCCAACTTTTTATATCTCGCCTTGGCTTCTATCGGCTTTTAACGCATTTACAGCCAACACGCGACGTTATTCAAGGGGCTCACCAGATGTCAGATATGCCGACACATCCCATCCGCTTTGCAGACCTTCCTGCGCGAAAGCGTTCTCATTTCAAGATTGAGCCCGATGCAGCGGGCCGCAAAGCGCTGGCTGAAGCAATAGACGTGCTGAAAATTCCCAAACTTCGCTTTGAAGGTGCATTGATTCCCACCGGCAAACGCGACTGGCGCATTGAGGCCACGTTGGGCGCGACCGTCAGCCAAGCCTGCGTTGTCACATTGGACCCCGTGACCACCCGCATCGACGAAGACATCACCCGCGCGTTTGCCGTTGAATTGGATATTCCCGACGAAGACGAATTCGAAATCGGCGAGGACGACTCAGCTGACCCGCTGCCAGACACGCTCGATTTGGTTGACGTTCTGGCAGAGGCTCTGGTGCTGGCAATGCCCGCCTACCCGCGCAAAGACGGTGTGCAAGCAGACGTCACCAGCGTTACCGAGCCGGGAAAAGCCGTCATGACGGATGAGGACGCGCGTCCCTTTGCAGGGTTGGCCGCATTGCGTGCAGGGCTTGAAAACAAAGACGGGACCGACGCGTAAACCGAGCCACTAAAAAAGGTTGCCAATTGGCAAAATCGTCGTATGTTCGCGGCTTCTTTCAGATCACGTCTCGACAGGCGTTAGGTTATGTCCTAAAGCCCCACAAACGCTTTCCTGAAAGCACGAAATTCACGCGGCCTACTTAAACTCAATGGCCCACTATATCCGAGGTTGTCACAATGGCTGTCCCACAGAATAAAATCTCCACGTCCCGCCGGAACAACCGTCGGTCCCACCACGCTCTTGATGGTGCGAACCCGAACGAATGTACGTCCTGCGGTGAACTGAAGCGCCCACACCACATTTGCCCGTCTTGCGGCAACTATGCGGACCGCGAAGTCATTGCTCAGGCTGACGAAATCGATCTGGACGACGACGCAGCATAAGCACTAGGGTGCGGTCATGACGACGTCAGACAACACCGCTGCTCCGCTTGTAATATCTGTCGACGCTATGGGCGGCGACGAAGGACCCGCGCCAATTGTCGCGGGTCTTGCGCGTTTCTTGGCGGCAAACCCGGACACGCATATTTTGCTGCATGGGCGCAAGGCGGACCTTGAACCACTTGTAACCAAACGCAAAATTGGCGCATCCGTCACGATCGTTGATGCGCCCGATGTTGTCGTGATGACCGACAAACCAAGCCACGTCATGCGCCACGGCAAATCCACGTCGATGTGGTCCGCCATTGATTCCGTGCGCAACAAAGACGCCTCGGTCTGTGTGTCATGCGGCAATACCGGCGCGTTGATGGCCGTCTCCATGATCCGCCTGCGCAAAGCCGAAGGCGTAAACCGCCCTGCCATTGCCTGCCTTTGGCCGTCCCGTAACGACGCTGGTTTCAACGTCATGCTGGACGCGGGTGCGGATATTCGCGCCGATGAAGAAGACCTTTTGACATATGCGCTGATGGGCGCGTCCTATGCGCGCAACGGTTTGGGCCTGTCCAAACCGCGTGTTGGGTTGCTCAATGTTGGCACCGAAGACCACAAAGGCCGCGCCGAACTCAAGGTCGCCCATGACATGATCGCCAGCGCAGCACCGCGTGGTGAGTTCGAATATGTGGGATTCGTTGAAGGCGGCGATTTGCCCGGATCACGCGTCGATGTCGTCGTCACAGACGGCTTTACCGGCAACATTGCGCTAAAAACCGGCGAAGGCACCGCCAATTTCGTGTCCGAATCCCTGCGCGCTGCGTTCAAAACAACCTGGTTCTCGCGCATTGCTGCCCTCCTCGCGATGACGTCGCTGAAACGTCTAAAGAAAAAGATCGACCCGCGCCGTGTGAACGGTGGCGTTTTCCTTGGCCTCAATGGAACCGTCATCAAAAGCCACGGCAGCGCCGATGCAACAGGCGTGGCTGCCGCCGTGGCCCTCGCCGCGCAGCTCGGGCGCTCTGGATTTTCCGATAAGCTTGCAGCGCGGGTTGCATCAGCGGCCGTGCTTGCTCAAGATGATCAAACCGACAGCGCGACAAAGGATTAGAAACCATATGACCATTCGCGCAATCGTTCGCGGCGTCGGCCACTACCTTCCCGAACGCGTCGTTCCGAATTCCTTTTTTGAGGAAACGCTCGAAACGACAGATGAATGGATTTCATCGCGTTCCGGTATTGAACGCCGCCATTTCGCCGGACCTGACGAATTTACCTCTGATCTGGGCACCAAAGCCGCACAAAACGCGCTTGAGATGGCGGGCCTTTCGCCCGACGACATTGACGCGGTGATCGTTGCCACCTCGACACCGGACTTAACGTTCCCCTCTGCCGCGACAATGATCCAGCAGAAGCTTGGCATGACGCAGGGATTCGCCTTTGATATCCAGGCGGTCTGCGCCGGATTCGTTTATGCGATGGCCAACGCCAACGGCATGATCGTCTCAGGACAGGCCAAGCGCGTGTTGGTTATTGGCGCTGAAACGTTCTCTCGTATTCTTGATTTCACCGACCGCGGCACCTGCGTTTTGTTTGGCGACGGCGCCGGCGCGCTCATCCTTGAGGCACAAGAAACCGAAGGGGCCACAAGCGATCGTGGTGTTCTTGGAACCGACCTGAACTCGGACGGGCGTTACCGCGATATGCTTTACGTTGATGGCGGAATGATCAGCAATCAAACCGGGTTCATCAAAATGCAAGGCAACGCGCTGTTCCGCCAAGCCGTTGAAAAGCTTGCATCAACTGCGGACGCAGCCCTTATAAAGGCGGGCTTGGGCCATGACGATGTTGACTGGATCGTGCCGCATCAGGCCAATATCCGCATCATCCAAGGCACCGCCAAAAAGCTTGGCGTGAGCATGGATAAGGTCGTTGTAACCGTGCAAGATCACGGCAATACCTCTGCTGCATCCATCCCACTCGCCCTGTCAGTCGGGGTTGAGCGCGGCCAAATCAAACGCGGAGACCTCCTTGTCACCGAAGCCATCGGTGGTGGCTTGGCATGGGGCGCAGTTGTCCTGCGTTGGTAGCGACAACAAGCCCTTAATGTCGCCCGACAAGTCCTTGTTATTGACTCTGTTTTTACGCTTGGCCTAAGCTTGTGGGAACTCAGGGGGATATAATGACAAATAAGACATTAACTCGAATGGATCTAGCAGACGCCGTTCACGAAGAAGTAGGCCTGTCGCGCAATGAAAGCGCCGACCTCGTGGAAAGCGTTCTTACGCAAATGTCCGATGCCCTTGCTGGCGGT
>JAHBAO020000156.1 GCA_018500065.2 Octadecabacter sp.
AATGACCTTAGTGCCGAAGATTTTGCCTGTATGCCTGCTCACGCTGTGCGCAGACTTAAGAAATAAGATTGGAATTAGAAAATGCGCGTCGTCCCTTTTGAATTTAAAACAGAAACGAACGTCTAGGATATCGTTATGCGAGGTAAAATACCCCAACCCAGATTTGAAGTTACGATCAATACGGATGGTGGCGTGGTGTCACATGTGATTGCTACCGAAAAAAGGGACGACGCTGTGGCGCGTGTGTTTAGGTCGTATGAACGCAAGAACCCGGTGCTGGTGAAAATTAAACCACTTGGGGTCAAGGGAAGACAGTCAAGCCGCTAAAGTACGAGGTATGACCATCGTCGATACGTTCTCGCGCTATGTGGCAATTCTGGACGTAAGGTTCAATTATCGCGGTGAGGATGTGGTTAAATCTCTTGATCTGGTTTGTGCGCAGGTTGGGTATCCTAAGACCAATCGAGTCGAGGGTGGGCCGAAATTAATCTCTCGGGATCTGGTCAGTAGGAAAACGTAGTTTGTTAACCTGGAATAAAATTCTCCTGAATTTCACGCCAAACCACCGCCCCAGACTTGGTGCGCTCTCTGTTTGACTTCAATGCGACAATGTTCAAATCAAAAGACGGGAAAATATCTGTTGCCGCTTTAAACTCACCGTCCTCTAGCTCGTTCGTTATCATTGAAGTTGGCAGCCATCCAACACCGATGCCTTCTCGTACAAACTCTAGCACTGCGGGGCCAAGCCCGGACTCTGCCACGGTTGTAACTTTCATATCCTTGAGTGGTCTTGTTGACAAAACACGTTCCAGCACTTCTCCGAGAAAGAGGTTGCGCGGGTAAGTTACTAGAGGAATTTGTTGCGCTTCAATCGCGCGCGCAAGTTTATCTGCGCCTCCCGCGGCCATAACAGGCATGAACTCCTCCTGCCCCAATAACATACGATCAAACAAATCATTTGCCTCTGCCGTCACGGTGTCAGGTTCTTCGTAAACAATTGCCACGTCCGCATCCGATTTAATAATGCTCAGCAGGCATTCATCACGACTTCCAGACCGAACGCGGACACTTTTGCCTGTTTCCGACAATACCCGTGTCACTTTGGGGGCCCATAACACGGACAACGTATGTTGGCAGATCAAACGCGTCCTCTTTTGTTGACCCTTTAACGCACCTAGTTGGCTTTGGATGCCGCGCAGGCTGGCGGCGGCATCTCGCAATTCAGGAATGGCCTCGAGAACATGCGGGCGCAACGTGAGGGGCTTGTTGTTACGATCAAAAAGCTCCCCGCCAAGGGCTTCTTCGACGGCTTTGATACGCCGCGTAAAAGCAGAGGCTGTCAAAAACCGTATATCGGCAGCAGCCCGCAGTGATCCGGTGTCATGGACGGCCAAGATATCGTCTATCCATTCAAGTCGCATCAGATTCCCATAAGTTGCATATTGGGACATTTATGGTGGGATTTACGAACTGTAAATGGAATTTTTTGGATGTTAGTTGATTTTGTAGAAACTTGGAGATGACTATGTACCTCGCACACTTCCCCCGCCGCTTTCTTGCACACCTGCCGACACCTCTCGAAAAACTCGACCGCCTTTCGGCCGAGTTGGGTGGTCCAGAAATCTGGATCAAGCGCGATGACTGCACCGGTTTGTCGACCGGCGGCAACAAGACCCGCAAGCTTGAATTCCTGATGGCTGAGGCAGAGCTTCAAGGTGCTGACGTTGTCATGACCCAAGGGGCGACACAGTCAAACCACGCCCGCCAGACTGCCGCTTTCGCTGCAAAAATGGGCATGGGCTGTCACATCCTGCTGGAAGATCGCACCGGCTCAAACGATCCAAACTACAATGACAGCGGCAATGTTCTTTTGGACCATCTGCACGGCGCTACGACCGAAAAATGTGCTGGCGGCTTGGACATGAATGCCGAGATGGAGAAGGCCGCGGACGCGCTTCGGGCCAAGGGCAAAAAAGTCTATACCATTCCCGGTGGCGGCTCTAATGCGACGGGCGCTTTGGGCTATGTGAACTGCGCCTATGAGATGCTGACGCAATTCAATGAACGTGGCATGACCGTCGATCACATCGTTCACGCGACGGGCAGCGCCGGCACGCAGGCTGGCTTGATCACGGGGCTGAAAGCAACAAACGCCAAGGTCCCGCTTTTGGGGGTCGGGGTCCGTGCGCCAAAAGCAAAGCAGGAAGAGAATGTCTATAATCTGGCCTGTGCAACAGCCGATAAATTAGGCTGCTCAGGCGTTGTTGCACGCGAGGATGTTATCGCAAATACTGATTATGTCGGCGACGGGTACGGCATCGCAACTGACAGCGGGTTGGAAGCGATCCGGATGTTCGCGGAACTTGAATCGATCCTGCTTGACCCTGTCTATTCTGCGAAGGGCGCAGCGGGCCTTATCGATTTGATCCGCAAGGGTCATTTCAAAAAAGGCGAACGGATCGTTTTCTTGCACACCGGTGGTTCCGCCGCATTGTTCGGGTATCAATTCGCGTTCGATTATGCCGACCGCTGGAAAACGGCTGGCTAAGACGGCCATGACGTTTGATAAACCCTTCACCCGTCAAGCACAGCTTCCTTTGGACGCTTTGCATGCGGCGCAGCGCGTGTTGTCGTCTGCCGACCTGCACCGGTATCAGGCGGCTGACCGGGGCCTCGGCGAAGTTGCAGCCCTAGAGCAGGACTATGCGGCGTGGCAAGGTGCGCAGTTCTGCCTTGCCGTGACGTCCTGCGGGCAGGCTATGCAACTTGCCCTTCGGGCCGTTGGTGTCTGTCCGGGAGATCAGGTTTTAACGAACGGCTTTACCCTGGCACCGGTTCCCGGTGCAATCTGCGCTGTTGGGGCCCAGCCACTGTTGGTGGACATCACTGATGACTTGGTCATTGACCTTGTTGATCTGCACGCAAAGGCGCGACAGTCCCGCGCGCGTGTTTTGCTGCTGTCACACATGCGCGGGCATCTGGTGGATATGGACAAGGTCTGTGCAATTGCGCGCGATCTCAAGCTGACCGTGATCGAGGATTGCGCCCACACGATGGGCGCGACCTGGCGCGGCACGAAAAGCGGCAACTTTGGTCGGATCGGTTGCTTTTCCACCCAGTCTTACAAACATCTTAATTCTGGTGAAGGCGGGCTTTTGACGACGGATGACCCGGATGTGATGGCCCGCGCAATCATCATGTCGGGCTCTTACATGAACTATGCCAATCACGGCGCCGCACCCGACGAGAGGTATTTTGACAATCCGAAATACGACTGTCCGAATATGTCCGCCCGTATGGATATGTTGCGCGCCGCCATTCTGCGCCCCCAATTGGCTAAGCTTGACCATGCGGTAGACCGCTGGAACAAACTCTGTGCTGTGGTGGCCAAAGGGCTTGAGCCTTTAAGTGCTATTAAGGTGCCAAAGCATGCAAACAGCGCGCGCCGTGTTGGCAGTTCAATTCAGTTTCGGGTGCCGGATTTCACCGCCAAAGACTGCCAGAGCTTTGTGCTGCGGTCACAAGAGCGCGGTGTCGTGGTAAAGTGGTTCGGGGATACGGCCCCCGTTGGGTATACCTCTAATTATACGCAGTGGCGTTATGTATCCAGCCAATCCTTGCCACAAACCGACGCGGCCCTTTCGACGCTGTTTGATATGCGGATACCCCTGACGTTCGACATCGCAGATTGTGAAGTGATCGCAAATATACTGTGCGAGGTTGCGCAAGAAACGTTGTCGGAGGTGCACAACTGATGCGCCCGCGCATAGGCATTTTGGGCGGCATGGGCCCCGCGGCAACCATATTGTTGCAACAGCGCATTCTGGACGCAGTGCCCGTCAAAGGGGATAGTGACCACATTCCCCTGCTGATCGACATGAATCCGCAAGTCCCAAGTCGCATTGATTATCTGATCCACCACGAAGGCCGCAATCCTGGACCGGTTTTGGCAGAGATGGCCAAAGGGCTTGAGGCCCGTGGCGCAGACGCCTTGGTGATGCCTTGCAATACAGCACATCACTTCGCCAGTTATATCGAAGACGCAACCAGCGTCCCTTTTCTGAACATGGTTGAGCTAAGCGCGGCCGAATTGGCCAAACACGCTCCGAAACGGGGACGGGTCGGCGTTCTGGCATCACCTGCAACCGAAACTGTCGGGTTGTTTCACAGCGCGTTTCAAGCCGCCGGTTTGACCGCGTCATATCCGGAAAACAGCGCGCAGATGCTGCATGCGATTGAAGATATAAAGGCAAACGGGCCAAGCGAACAGAACATCTCGGTGGTGCAGGCTACGATGGAAAATCTCTGCCGCGACGGAGTGGACGCATTTTTGGTCGGCTGTTCCGAATTCTCGCTGGTTGCACGTGAACTCACATCCAGTGTTCCAATAATCGACGCGCTTGATGTTCTGACCGATGCAATCAGGCAATTCCACCGCCCAGCATTAAACAAAACCCCCTCCTAGGCCCACAAAGGAAAGCACTTAGACATGGCGTTCACCTACTTAAAAAAAGCGACCCATACGGCACACAACGATAGTGGTAGTGTCACCGATCTTGTTGCGGGGCTGCTGGCTGATATTGACCAAGGCGGTGAGCAAGAGGTCCGCAAGCTGGCCAAGGCCTTAGACAATTGGGACAAAGACATCGTGGTGTCGGACGCCCAAATGCAGGCTGCGGCTGAAAAGGTTCCAGAGGCGCTGAAAGCGCAAATCAAATTTGCGCATGACAACGTTCTGCGTTTTGCCGAAGCGCAGCGCGACTCGAGTCAGGATTGCGCGATTGAGCTGCACCCAGGGTTTACCGTTGGGCAGAAACTTATCCCCATCGCGTCCGCTGGCTGCTACGTGCCGGGCGGGCGGTACAGCCATCTTGCAAGTGCGATTATGACCATCACGACCGCAAAGGTCGCGGGTGTTACGCATATTTCGGCCGTCTCACCGCCGCGTGATGAAAACGGGATCGCGCCTGCGGTCTTGTATACGATGCAATTGTGCGGGGCGGACCGCGTTTTAACTCTTGGTGGCGTCCAAGGAATTGCTGCGATGGCGAACGGTCTATTCGGCACCCGAAAGGCGGATATTCTTGTCGGTCCCGGCAATCAGTATGTGGCCGAAGCCAAGCGGCTTTTGTTTGGCAAAGTTGGTATTGATATGTTCGCAGGCCCCACTGACAGTCTTGTCATTGCGGATGCCACCGCCGACCCTGAAATCGTGGCGCTTGATTTGGTCGGGCAGGCTGAGCACGGGTATAATTCTCCGGTCTGGCTGGTCACGGATGATAAGGCCCTGGCACAGAAGGTCATGGCGCGTATTCCTGCGTTAATCGCGTCGCTTCCAGACCTGAACCGCACAAATGCAGAGGCCGCATGGCGCGATTTTGGCGAGGTCGTCTTGTGTTCTGATCGCGCTGAGATGGCCCGCGTGTCGGATGAATATGCGCCCGAGCATTTGCAGGTACAGGCCGCAGATCTGGATTGGTGGCTGGACAATCTAACGGCGTACGGCTCGCTTTTCCTGGGCGAGGAAACGACAGTCGCCTTCGGAGACAAGGCCGCTGGCCCGAACCACGTTCTGCCAACAAACGGCGCGGCGCGCTACACAGGCGGGTTGTCGGTGCACAAGTTTACCAAAACAGTGACGTGGCAACGTGCAACACCCGAGGGGATGCGCAATGTCGCGAAAGCAACGGCAGATATTTCGCGCGTTGAGGGCATGGAGGGCCACGCGCGCACTGCTGACGCGCGGTTGGCAAAGTATTTTCCGGATCAATAACCATGACATCTAATGCCGCCCGGTCGGGCTCAAATAGAGTCATGAATTTTATACGCGACCGCTGGAAAGGCGTCGCCGTTGCCCTGCTTATTGCGGCGGCGGCCACGTTTCTGTCGGAACATTACGGTGCCCCGACCATGCTTTTTGCATTGCTGATCGGTCTGGCTGTCAGTTTTCTGGCTGAACAAGACGCGCTGCAGTCGGGACTATCGTTTTCTGCCAAGACCCTACTGCGGATTGGCGTGGGCCTGTTGGGTCTTCAGTTGAGCTTTGATCAGGTGCAACAACTTGGCATCGTGTCTGTGTCTGCGGTTTTTGGCATGGTGCTGGCGACGCTGGGCTTTGGTATTGTTCTCTCGTTTCTAAGCTCTCGCCGCCTTGCCTATGGCATCTTGTCAGGGGGTGCTGTTGCGGTATGCGGCGCGTCTGCTGCACTTGCGTTTTCGTCCGTTCTTCCCGCTCATCCCCAACGTCAAAATGATACCCTTCTCGTCGTTATCAGCGTGACGGTTTTGTCGACAATCGCAATGGTTCTATATCCCATTCTGTTCCACGCAATGAACTATGACGCATTGCAGACGGGTTTCTTGATTGGTGCCACGATCCACGACGTCGCTCAGGTCGTTGGGGCCGGGTATTCTGTCAGCGACGAGGCTGGACTGATCGCAACCTTGGTCAAAATGTTGCGGGTGGCCTGCTTGCCTGTTCTCGTGCTGGCTGTGCACTTTGTGTTCAAGGACAGCCAAAGTTCCAGCACGCCGTTTCCTTGGTTTCTGATCTTGTTTGCGGTTTTGGCGGTGATGCGCTCTGTCTTACCCATTCCCGAAGCGGTGATCGAACTGACGGGCGAAGTATCTCGTTGGATGTTGGTCACGGCCATTGCGGCGTTAGGTTTGAAAACCGACCTCGCCGCTGTGCTGCGCGTGCATCCTGCGTTGCTGGTTATCCTCGCACTTGAAACCCTTTTCATTCTCGGCCTCGGCATTTTGTTCGCAGGTCAATACCTCACTTAAGGAGACATATAATGACAACAGACATCACGCGTTCAAACGGAAATGGCCGGATGAGCCAAATCGTCGAACACGGTGGCATCCTCTATTTATCCGGGCAAGTCGGAAATCCCCAAACTTCTGTGGTTGAGCAAACGCTAGAGGTGCTTGGAAAGGTGGATGCGCTTTTGCAGGCGGCAGGCACTGACAAAAGCCGCATTTTGTCCGCGACGATTTGGCTGGCTGATATGACCGATTTCCAGGCAATGAACGCCGTTTGGGACGACTGGGTCATTGATGGACAGGAACCTGCCCGCGCCTGTGGCGAAGCAAAGCTTGCGCATGCGGATATGCGCGTCGAGATCATGATCATTGCTGCCAAAGCATAAGGCAGAATGAACGTCCCTCCGCACTTGACTGATGTGATCGGTAGGTAGCGGCCAATTGGGTCTAAATGTCTTAAGTTGCAATTTATAGATCACATTTCGAACTATTAGTGCGAAAAATGTTCGTACATATTACCATCATAGAAACTTAAAGTCATCGTTGGTTCGTGCCGAAAGCATGAATTCTGCGCAGACAGATGGATTTCTGTGCTCTGCGATCGCGTCAAAAATGATCAATGAGAAATTTAATAAGGCTGCTGAAAGCTGCCAAAGAAACAACAGTGGAGAAGCTAAATGTCAAAACTTGGATTACTTTCAACCAGCGCGCTTATCGTAGCCGCTCTTCCTGCAATGGCCGAAGACATCGTCATCGGTGTGCCAAATTGGGCCTCTGTCAATGCGACAGCGCACATCTTGGAAGTTGTCATCGAGGATAATCTTGGCCTTGATGTTGAGCTTCAAAGCGGCACCAACCCGATTGTCTTTGAGGCTATGGACGGGGGCTCGATGCATGCGCACCCAGAAGTATGGATGCCAAACCAGCAAAACCTTCACGACACATATGTTGTTGAAAACAAGACTGTCGTGATGAATCAAAACCCCGTGCAGGCCAGCCAGGGCATGTGCGTCCCGACATACATCGCCGAAGAGCATGACATCCGCTCCATCGCCGATCTGAGCGATCCGGACAAGATGGCTATCTTTGATCTCGATGGCAACGGCACCCCAGAGGTGTGGGTCGGCGCGCCGGGCTGGGCCTCGACCGTGATTGAGAAAATTCGTGCGCGGTCCTACGGGTATGACCAGATTTTTGAACTGACCGAATACGAGGAAACAATCGCCTACGCGAACCTTGCGAATGCCACAA
>JAHBAO020000044.1 GCA_018500065.2 Octadecabacter sp.
GTGCAGCTTTCAAGTAGCCTGCGTCACGCGTTAGGGACGGACGAACAACGCGCCTGTGTCATTGCGCTCACCCTGGCGGATCACGCGGGCACCCGTTGGGGGCGTTGAGAAAAGCCCACGGCCATCTTCCAACGCCAAACGCAACGTGGCAATCGGCTCAGCAAGATCCATCCCAAGGGCAACCTTTACGCCATCCAGTTCCGCCATTGCAGAAAACACCGATACAAGACGCGGGACACCGTTCTCATTGCGAAAAACCGGCGCGCCAGACGCGCCGAAATCAATCTCGCAACTCATCACCAGCAGGCCACGTTGGTGGCCTGTGACATCACAGGTTTCCTGCAGGGAGGGGCTTTCAGCGCGATCCTTTGCATAAGACACGACGCCGACCTGCGATCCGCGTAGCACGCTCGTGGAGAGTTCAAACGGCTGGATACGCGTGGTGCGGATCGGCTGGTTCAACTGCAACAGCGCCACGTCATAGCGCACGACATCAGACGTGGTATCAACGCGGTTGTCATAAGACGGATGGACGACCGCCTTGCGCACGGATCGCGTGGCTTCCGCGCGGCCATTTCGCAGCCCTGCAAGGAACGAAATACGGTTGAAATCGACGGCTTGCCCGCCATTTGACTCATACATGCAGTGGGCGGCGGTCAACACAAGATCAGGGGCGATCAATGTGCCGGTGCAAAACCCTTTGCCGTCAATGTCCAACCGGCCGACAGCCTCCCAGCCACGGGCGTCGTTTCCGGTCTCTAATGACTGAAGTTCACTGGTTTGGGCCTGCGCAGATACGGCAGCCATGATCCCGAAAGCCAATGAAATAAGTGTTTTGCGCATATTTCGCCCGTTGTTTCCCGGTAAATAACGTCTCTTTAGGGCACAATTGTGGCAGTCAGTCTCCTACAAGCGTGCAATTCTACCCGAAAACCGGTTCCTACTTTTCGGCTTGCACTAGCGCAAGATCGGCACGTCAGGTGCGCGTTTTCCCGGCGCTGTCAGGGCAGGGGGTTTTGGCCCGCCTGTTGCCCAATCCAGCAGTTCAACCGTATGCACAATCGGCACCTCGGTTGCGCCGCCAATCTGCATCATACAGCCGATGTTCCCCGCGGCAATAACGTCCGGCTTCACGGCCTCCAGCGTTTGGACCTTGCGCGTTTTCAGCTGTTTGGAAATCTCCGGCTGCATCAGGTTGTATGTACCCGCAGATCCGCAACACAGATGGCTGTCCGCAGGTTCAGCCACCTTAAAGCCTGCCTTCTTTAACAAGTCCTTGGGGAAGGTCTTGATCTGCTGACCATGTTGCAACGAACACGCGGCGTGGTAGGCGACGGTCAGATCAGGCGCGCCACCGGTTTTTTCAAGATCGGGCGTCAGGTCCAGCTTCATCAACACTTCGGAGACATCCATCGCAATGTCCGCCACCGCAGCGGCATCGGCGGCTAATTCCGTTTCGCGGAACATATGACCGTAGTCTTTCACTGTCGTTCCGCACCCTGAGGTGTTGATAACAATCGCATCAAGGCCGCCATCTAGCATCTCGGCGCGCCACGCCTTGATGTTCTTACTCGCCGTCGCGTGGCTTTCAGACGTTTTGCCCATATGGTGCGTCAACGCCCCGCAACAGCCTGCACCCTCGGCCACAACAACCTCAGCCCCCAGCCGCGTGAGCAGCCGGATCGTGGCATCGTTGATATCCGTGTTCAGCGCCTTTTGCGCACAACCCGTCATCAACGCCACGCGCATCTTTTTATCTTCGGCAGGGAACGTCTGCGGATCATCATTGCGCGACACAGGCGGAATGACCTTCGGGGCCATTTCCAACATCGCCCGCAGCCGTGCATCTGGCATGAACCGCGCGAAAGGCCGGCCAATCTTGGCGCCCAAAAGGGCCACCCGAAACCGCATCGGGTAGGGCAGAATGCGCGCCAAGACCCAGCGCAAGGCGCGGTCACTCAGCGGGCGTTTGTATGTATTTTCAATGTACTCGCGCGCATGATCCACAAGGTGCATGTAATGCACACCGGATGGACAGGTTGTCATGCACGCGAGGCACGACAGGCAGCGGTCAATGTGTTTGACGGTTTTCTCATCCGGCACACGCTCGTTCTCCAGCATGTCCTTGATCAGGTAAATACGTCCGCGCGGGCTGTCCAATTCATCGCCCAAAACCTGATACGTCGGGCAGGTCGCCGTACAGAATCCGCAATGCACACAGGTACGCAAAATCTCGTTGGCCCGTGCCGTGCCTGCGTCTTTCAGTTGATCGTCGGTAAAGGTGGTTTGCATGTTAGCGCCTGCTGAATTCTAGGATGAGGATCATGAAAGTAATGATGAATGTCGGCACAACGGCGGCGATCATGCGCCCCCAGACGTCACTGTTGGGACGCCACAGAACATAAGGAAACAGCCCGATGGCCGACGCCAACACGCCGAACAGGATCGGCCATATGATCAGGCGGACGGGTTCGCTCATGTACTGATATAGCGCCATGAA
>JAHBAO020000063.1 GCA_018500065.2 Octadecabacter sp.
GGGCTGTTGGAAGCAGGTGGTGTAACGCTCGACGAAGAAGCGCTGCGCGCTTTGGTCTCCGAGGTTGTGCGCGAAGAACTGACCGGCCCTTTGGGCGAGCGGATTACACGCAACGTGCGCAAACTGGTGCGCCGTGAAATCTACCGCATCCTGTCGAGCCAAGAATTCGACTAATTGACAAATAGCGCTGCGGCCCCGCGACACAATCCGCTTGTGGCGGATTGACCCGTGCGGAGGGTCGCTCTGTCAAAGCGGGTCGTTGCCACGTTTTGGAACAATTTCCGCCAATTCAAGCAAACGATCGACGTCCATGCAGTCTTCAAGATGCTGCGCAAGCGTATCGAGGGTAGCATCGACACCGACGTCATAATTCATCGCCTGCACAGGTGCGCCGATACTTGCCATGTAGGACGCGCGAAACGGGTCAGACGCGAACAAACCGTGCAGATAACAGCCCTTGATCCGCCCATCGGCACTCGCAGCACCGATCTGGCGGCCATCAAGCGTAAGCCAACTGTTGGCGCAGTCGGGCCCGACCGTCTCGCCGATGTGGATTTCATACCCCGTAACCGTATCGCCCGTCGCATCATACGTGGCATCGCTCAGCGCGAGGCGTTTGTGATCTGACATGGTTGTAGACACATCCAACAACCCGAGGCCCTGAACCGTGCATGCTGCCCCTTCAATGCCTTCAGGATCGGCAATTTCACGGCCAAGCATCTGATAGCCGCCGCAGATACCCAACACGTGTCCGCCACGTCGCACATGGGCATGCAGGTCCACGTCCCAACCTTGGGCGCGAAAGTGCGCGAGGTCAGCGATGGTGGATTTTGACCCCGGGATCAGGACAAGATCTGCATCAGCGGATAGGGGGCGACCTGCCTCGATAATTTCAACAGTGACATCAGGTTGCGCGGCAAGTGGGTCAAGATCGTCGAAATTCGCGATACGGTTCAGGCGTGGCACGACGACTTTGATTGCACCGCCTTTGCGGGTCGCCACATCCATCACGTCTTCGGCGGGCAGTTTCCACGCATCCTCAAACCAAGACACAATGCCAAGTGGTGCCCAGCCTGTATGCGTCGCGATCGCCGTCATCCCGTCGGCAAACAAAGACGGATCACCGCGGAACTTATTGATTGTAAAGGCTTTGATCCGTTCGCGGTCTTCAGCATGAAGTATGACATCCGTGCCCACAAGCTGCGCAATCACCCCACCACGATCAATGTCGCCAACCAGCACGACAGGGCATTCAGCGGCCTCTGCAAAGCCCATGTTGGCGATGTCCCCGGCGCGTAGGTTGATCTCAGCGGGGGACCCTGCGCCCTCGATTATAATCAGGTCATGGGCGGCGGCGAGACGGTGATAGCTGTCCAACACCGGCCCAATAAGGTCCGCCTTGCGCGACCCGTATTCACGCGCTTTCATCGTGGCATAGCGTTTGCCCTGCACAATGACCTGCGCGCCTACGTCCGTTTCGGGCTTCAGAAGAACTGGGTTCATGTCGGTGTTTGGCTTCAACCCGCAGGCACGGGCCTGTAGCGCCTGCGCGCGGCCGATTTCGCCCCCATCGGTGGTGACGGCTGCATTGTTGGACATATTTTGCGACTTGAACGGCGCGACAGACAGCCCGCGCTTGACCGCAGCGCGACACAGGCCTGCCACCAACATGGATTTCCCCACGTTGGACCCAGCGCCTTGGATCATGATTGCCTTCGCCATAAGAACCCTCCAAGCTTCTATCTAACAGCCATAGAACCCGAGGGAAGTCATGAACACACCAGCCCACCTGATTTTTGGCCTCGCGGCCTTCGGTAGGGCTGATTTTCCGAAGGTCACCGCTGCTGCATTGGCGGGCGCGATGATCCCCGATCTGTCGCTTTATCTGATAGCGGGTACGCATTTGTTTGTGTTGGGGACAGACCCGCAGGTCGTCTTCGGGCAGATGTATTTTTCTGACGCGTGGCAAAGCATTTTTCGGGTCGATAATTCTATTGTGCTTTGGGGCATTGGGCTGGCGCTTGCGCTTGCAACGCGGTCGGTATGGGCGTTTGCGCTCTGTGGCGCGGCATTGCTGCATCTGAGTTTGGATTTCCTGTTGCACCATGACGATGGGCGCGCGCATTTTTGGCCGATCAGCAATTGGATTTTTCAAAGTCCGGTCAGCTATTGGGATCGAGATCATCACGCTGGGTTGGTTGGGCCGATTGAAATCGGGGTGTCCATCGCATTTTGTGCGCTTTTGTGGCGGCGCTTTGTTGGGCTAAGAATGCGGGTTTTGATTGTTATTCTTGCCCTGTTGGAGGCCGCGCCCGTGTTTGTCTGGCTTTTCATTTTCGCGCGCGATCAGACGGTGGTGTAGCACAAAGAAAAACGCGACCCCGAGCAGAGGGCCGCGTTCTTTGGCAGTCTAAACTTTTGAAAGGCTTAAGCGGCGCGTGTTTCCAAGTCGGAGGCTTCCGCCTCAGCCACAGCGCGGCGTTCGCTTTCTTCACGTGACAGAGCCACGGATGTCCGTACACCTTTGCCGACGAAATCCATCAGACCCGTCACAACGCGTTCGTTGGGGTCGATGCCAGCACAGGACAGAACTTCGCGGCCATCGCGGGACCGTGCCCAGCGAGCGATCTGTTCTGGCCCGTTGCCATACTTCTTATCGTCCGCAATCGCGTCATCCAACGCGGCCAACACAACAGCCGCAAATAACTTGCGTGCTCGGTTGCCTTGTTCGTTGTTGAATGCAGTGCCGTCGACGAAATCTCGCATAGTCGGTCCTTATTTTATTTTCGCACTTGAAGCTGGCGATTTGGGCAATATGCCAGTTCTTGTCCGATTCGGGGCTCTTCATTTGGAATGGCAGCTATGCATTTTTTGCATATCTAGGCCGATTAGTAAACAGTATCTGGTTGGCTTGCGCGGTTCCTCAACCCAAGATATAGGCTTCGTCAACTTTCCTTCAACCTTTTGACAACTTTTGGACACATTTGAGTCATGGCAAAAATTAACGGCAACGAAATCCGCATCGGCAACGTGCTCGAGCACAATGGTGGCCTGTGGGTTGCAGTGAAAACCGATCATGTGAAGCCCGGTAAGGGTGGTGCGTTCGCGCAGGTGGAAATGCGCAATCTGCGCAATGGATCCAAGTTGAACGAACGCTTCCGGTCCGCAGACAAAGTCGAGAAGGTCCGTCTGGAGCAGAAAGATCAACAATTCCTTTATGAATCTGACGGGATGTTGGTTTTCATGGATACTGAAACATACGAACAGATCGAATTGCCTGCCGAGTTGTTGGGGGACCGCCGTCCGTTCCTACAAGATGGCATGATCGCTGTTGTCGAATTCCACGAGGAAGAAGCGTTGAACGCGCGCTTGCCGCAGAAAGTTATCTGCAAGATCGTCGAGACGGAGCCTGTTGTGAAAGGTCAGACCGCAGCGAATTCGTTTAAGCCAGCTATTCTGGACAACGGCGTGCGCGTTATGGTTCCGCCGTTTGTTGGGCAAGATACCGACATCGTGGTGGACACTGAAACGATGGAATACTCCGAGCGCGCTTAATACGAGCGAGGTCCAAGACCGAAAACGTTTAAGGCCTCCGGCGGGGATATTTAAGAAACAAAGGCAAACCTAGGTGCGGCGTAATACTGCCGTTCCTGCCTGCATCACATCTGTTGCGCGATCAAAACGCAAATGGGCGAGGGCGCGCCCCCCCGATTGCGTGTAAAGCACTCCTGCCGGCTTACCATTTGCGGTGATATCCGTGCCAATTGGCGCCGTGCCCTCAATCGAAACTTGGGCGAGGCCCTTTTTTAGTTCGGTTTTGTGCTTCATGCGGGCTGCGATTTCTTGACCGACATAGCAGCCCTTGCGAAAATCTATGCCGTTCAGACGCTCAAACCCTGCCTCAAGAATGTAAGTATCTGGTGTAAGTTCAATTCCGGTTTCAGGAATGACATGCGCCACGCGCACTGCGTCCCAATCCGTATTGTCTGACTGATCCGTTGTGCCATAGAGCCGCCAGCCAAGTGCGCTGTGACGCGGATCAGGGATGCTCCCGCTTGGGGCGGGGCCAGTACCGCATGAAACAATCAGCGGGCTTTCTGCGATCTGCACATCTGCGCGCAGGCGGTACATCGTAAGGCGTTGCGCCAATGTGGGCGCGTGCGAGGTTGCGACCTCAAGCAACAGCGCGTCGTCAAACGCCGAAACAAAAAAGTCAGCGATGAATTTGCCCTGTGGCGTAAGGAGGGCTGCATAAACAAGACCGTCCTTTGCTTTGTTCACATCATTTGTGACCAGTCCTTGCAGGAACGCGTTGGCATCAGGCCCCGAAAGGCGCAGGAGGGTGCGTGTATTCATATTTGGCACTTATTAAGGGCGCGAGCGGCGTTTGAACAGACGTGCAAGCCAAGATTGCGGGCGGTCTTGGGATTTAGCTGCGATGCGTTCGCGTTTGGGGCGGTTTTCATGGTCCACCACCTGTTTGCCGTCGCGGAATTGCAACCGATAAAGGTCAGCATAAAGCCCGCCACGGGCCAGCAAGTCTTTATGAGTACCCTGATCAACGACTTTGCCTTTATCCATCACCACGATTTTGTGTGCGTTCTGGATCGTAGACAATCGGTGGGCGATCACGAGCGTTGTGCGCCCCTCTGCGAGGCGATCCAGCGCGCTTTGCACGATGGCCTCGGATTTTGTATCCAGCGCGCTTGTCGCCTCGTCCAACAGTAAGATCGGCGTGTCGCGCAGCAGCGCGCGCGCGATCGCGATGCGTTGGCGCTGACCACCCGACAGGTTGGACCCCCGCGGGCCCGCCGCGCTTTCAAGGCCATCAGGAAGTTTCGCAAGAAAGTCTGCGACATGGGCGTCGTTCAACGTCGCTTGAAGGGTGGCGTCTGTGACACCGGTTCGCCCAAGTAAAATATTGTCGCGCAGGGTTTCATCAAACAACGCCGCATCTTGTGAGACGGTAGAAACAAGGGCGCGCAGATCAGTTAGCGCAAGCGTGTGGATGGGGGTGCCATCAAGCGTAACGCTGCCAGATTCGGGTTCGACCAGACGGGTCAAGACATTGAACAGCGTGCTTTTGCCAGCGCCGGACGCACCCACAAGGGCCGTGGTTTGGCCAGCTTGCGCAGTGAAAGTTGTGCCGTGCAGCACGGGCAGATCGCCGTAACTCAGGGACACATCACTGAAGGTAATTTCCGGCGCGACCGTGGGCGCAACTGCAGGGGCGGGCGGGGACAGCAACGTCGGTTTGGTGTCAAACACGTCTCGTAAACGTTCGATCGCGGCGGTGGCAGCTTGCCATGTTCCAAAAACCTTGGCGAGGCGGCGCAGCGGATCAAACGCGATCGCCATAGCGGTGAAAAAGGCCATGAACTGACCAACAGTCTTTTCACCGTCGATAATCTCGGAACCGCCAAAGACGATCACAGCCAAAAAACCGACGCCTGCCATGACATCAACAGACCCATTCAAAAGCTCTTGTCCGAACTTCGCTTCGACCTCGGTTCCAACACGCCGCTTCAGCAGTTTGTTAAAACGGCCTGATTGGTACGCTTCGAGGCTGTTCAGTTTCACTTGGGTGATACCATGAAATACCTCGTCCATGCGGGTGGAGATTTCGGCGGATACAACCCGTGCAGCAAGCGCTTTACGGCGCACAAACGCGCGCAGGGTAAGGGCTGGAATGATGACGATCGGAATGCCGATCAGCGCGATCAACATCCACTTCCAATCAATCCAAAATGCGACCGACAACAGGCTGATCACAGCGATCAAATCCCGCGCCAGCCCTGTGACCAGCTGCGTCCAAACCGAGCTCAGCGATGCGACATCGCCTTGTACACGTTCAATCATCTGCCCGGGGGGGTGGGTCTGGTGGTAGGCTGTATCCAGCCCGATAATGTGATCCATAAGGTCAGAGCGCAGGTTTTCCCCGCTGCGTTGGGACACATAGGTCATCATGACATTTTGGACCAATGCGGCTACCGCGCGAACAATGAAGATCGCCAGAATGATCAAGCCAACTGTCCAGACGCTGCCCGCTTCGCCGCCGACAAAGACGCGATCAAACATCGGCTGCATCATGAAACTGATCGACCCGAATGTCGCGCCTTCAATCGCCATCAAAAGCACAGCAATTGCCAGCCAGCCTTTGAAATCGCTCAGGTAATTCACCCAAAGCCAGCGCAGCATTTGCGCGCTAGAATATGTCGATGAGTTTGGTTGTGACGGCATGCAGCGTGTCCATTTCAGCGCCTCGTTTTGCAAGGCTTATACATCATCTAAGCATAAACGCCCGTTTGCGAAAGGGAGGCATTGACGTGAGTTAAACCTTGGCTAGTCTCGCATCGAACACACCACATAGGGACAGCGCCGATGTTTGCAAATGGTTTAACCTACCTCGCTATTCCGGGCCCGTCTGTTATGCCCGACCGCGTCTTGCGCGCCATGCACCGCGCTGCGCCCAATATCTATACGGGCGAACTGCAC
>JAHBAO020000211.1 GCA_018500065.2 Octadecabacter sp.
GAATGCTGAAATAGTCGAGGCCAGAACGGGCAGTGCGATATGGTGGAAGTAGTCTTTGATCTGGCCCCATGTGCTGAGCGTGTCAAAGTCCGAAGACGTCAATCCGCGTAGTGGGAACAGGCGCAAACAGGTCGGGTTCGAATCATAAAGCCACGTCACGTTCTCGCGGAAGAAATCGGATATTCCGAACGGCAGCCGGAAACAGTTATTGGACGCGAACAGCACGATAAGCAGGATGGCGAACAAGAACCCGGGGATCGCATAACCAACGATGATCGCGGCAGAGGTCCACGTGTCAAAAGACGACCCATCGCGCACGGCCTTTTTGATGCCCAGCGGGATCGACACCATGTAGGCGATCAATGTGGACCACAGCCCCAGCGTGATCGACACGGGCATCTTTTCAAGCACCAGATCGACAACGGAAACCGAGCGAAAATAGCTCTCTCCGAAGTCAAAGCGCATGTAATCCCACATCATCAGGAAAAAGCGTTCTATCGCGGGAATCGGGACGGAGTTACATGCGTCAGCACCTAAGTCTGGTTCACCGGTAAAACCCGCGTCACAAACGATACGTGCGAAGTTAAATTCAACCTGTAACTCGTCTAGAAATTCTTGCGGCAAACCACGTGAGGCCACGCTATCGCCGCTCTCATTCTCAACCAACTCTGACCCGCCACCAGAGATGCCTTCAAACACATCACCGCCGCCTTCCATCTGCGCGATGATCTGGTCAATCGGCCCACCAGGGACAAATTGGATCAGCACGAAGTTGATGATCATGATCCCAAGCAAAGTCGGGACCACAAGCAGCAATCGTTTGAGAATATAGGCGCCCATTTAGTGCGTAGCCTTCGTTTTTATTGCCGTCCGCGTGAGGGGTCTAAAACGCCCCTGCTGCTTTCAGTTCTTCTGCTCTTTCGGCGTTGTACCACCAGAATGACAAATGACCCAACGAGAAAGGTGGCAAGGTGTCAGGGTATTCGAACATATCGTAATACGCGACAGTATGCGTAGACTTGTACCACTGCGGCACCCAAAAACCCTTGGCGCGCAAAACGCGGTCAATTGCGTGGGTTCCCGTTGTCATTTCTTCCAATGAGTCCGCGTTGATGACGTTGTCTAGCAAACGATCCACGGCGGGGTCTTCAAGACCCATTAAGTTGCGGGAACTATCGGCGGCCGTTTCAGAAGCGAACCATTGGCGCATCCCAATGCCCGGCTCAAACCCTTGGGTCATCGTATGCGTAATCATGTCAAAGTCTGACGGTGCATCGAGCCGTTCTACATACTGCGCAAAATCCACACGATCGAGGCTGGCGCTCACGCCGAGGCGTTGCAGGCTTTCAACATAAGGATTGATGATCCGGTCAAAGCCAGCCGATGCGGACAGAAATTCAATTGTCAGAAGCTCTCCGTCTTTGCGGCGCATTCCGTCATCCCCTGCGATCCAACCCGCTTGGTCCAGCAGATCAGACGCAAGACGCAGGTTCGCGCGGTCTGTTGGGCGGCTTGCGCTTGACGTCGGTGGAAGCACGGCTTCTTCGGTCAGGATTGACGCGTCTAACAGGCCTTCGTCAACAAGCGGCTGAAGCAATGCCAGTTCGCCCTCAGATGGGGTTCCTTGTGCTTGCAAGTCAGTGTTTTGCCAGAAGGATTCCACACGATCATACAGGCCATAAAATAGCGTTTCGTTTGACCATTCAAAGTTGAACATCAAGCCAATGGCCTCACGTACGGCAGGGTCTTGGAATTTCTCGTCACGCAGATTGAATATAAACGCCTGCGCAGAACCAATTGTTCCGTCGGCCAATTCTTCTTTGATCACCCAACCGTTTTCGATTGCGGGAAATTCGTATCCCGTTGCCCACTGCAAGGATGAGCTTTCTTGGCGGAAGGTATATTCGCCCGCCTTAAACGCTTCAAACGCGGCCGCACTGTCAGAGAAATACTCATACCGGATGCTATCAAAGTTCGCTTGTCCGATGTTGAACGGATGCTCGGCGCCCCACCAGTTGGGGTCGCGTTCATAGATAATCTGGCGGTTGGTATCAAAACTGCCCAAGACATAGGCCCCGGTCCCAAGGAATGGCACATCAGTTGATTCATCCAGACGCGCACCCGTTTCCTCAAACCACGCTTTGGAAAACGCGCGGCTGCCGCCCGCGATCCCAATAACATCGCGGCGCGGCGCGTCCGGTGTGAAGTTGAATTTGACGCGGTAGGTGTCAAGAACTTCGACTCCTGCAAGATACTGCGACACTACATTCACATACTCAGGGATGCCTTGCTCCATGATCAGGTTGTGAAAGAACTCAATGTCCTCGGCGGTAAAGGGCGTGCCATCGGAAAATGTGATATCGTCGCGCAAGTTAAAGATTACCCAATCGCGGCTCTCTGGATACTCGAGCGTCGTACAAAGATAGCAGTACGACCCGTATGGGTCATCTGCGGTTGCCGTCAGGATGCTTTCGTACAAGATTGTTGTACCCGCAGCCGCCGCGCCTTCACGGGTGAAGTTGTTAAACGTGTCAAACGTCCCGCGTGACCAGACGCTGATTTCGCCGCCTTTGGGCGCATTGGGGTTCACGTAGTCCAGATGCTCCATATCAGGGCCGTACTTCAGCTCACCGAAATTGGTATACCCATGTGAAACGATAATTTCTTCGTGGCTGTCAGCGCGTACCAAACTCGCAGCGCCAAATGCCAAGAGTGAACCCGCGAACAAGAGACCCAGCTTGGACACACGCACGTTTTGCGTTTGCGTGACGGCTTTGGCGGAACGACGCTGGTCTTTGGTCATGGGGTACTCCTGAAAATGGGCATATCCTGCGGGATTCAGCGTAAAGCGCGGATTGTGCAACATTCAAGTTGAGATTGCGTGAGATGCCCGTGATCACGCAAGGTTTAGCCCGCAAACGCAAAAGGCCGCCCCAACCGGAGCGGCCTTTGCACGAATTTATCGACGTTTAGTCGTCGAGGCCGTCGAGATACGCGATCAGGTTCGCGCGATCTTCGATCTTGCGCATGCCGTTATACGACATTGCAGTGCCCGGCGCGTAGCCGCGTGGATTTTCGAGGAACGCGTTAAGGGCTTCAGGTGTCCAGACGTCTGCAACAGCGACGAGCGATCCTGAGTAGCCAAAGCCGTCTTCCGTCCCAACTGTGCGGCCAACGACCCCATAAAGTGATGGGCCTGTGCCGTTTTCGCCAGCTTCCAGCTTGTGGCAGGAAGAACAAGCGCGCCCTTGGCCCTCACCAGCAGCGGCATCTGCCATCGCGTAAACTTCTTCAAAGGCAGGGCCTTCGTCCACAGGCTCATCTGAGGCATCGTCGCCTTCAACGGGAATTACATAGGCTTGTTCATGATCGCCGCCGTGCCCGCCAGCATGATAAATTTCTTCGGCGGCCCATTTACCAAGCAAAAAGACCAAGAACGTACCGCAAAATGCGCCCAGTACTTTGGTCATTGTCATTGTGTCGAACATGTCGCGTTCCATTTTCTTCCTGATTCAGCAATCATCTATCCGCTTCCCCCGCCAATGATCAAGGTGTAGCACCGCGACCAAATGCCCATTTTCAATAAACTTGGGCAAATGGGGGGCTAAAGATGACCAAACGCATCGCATTTCAGGGAGAACCGGGCGCATACGGGCACCAAGCCTGTGTCGAAGCCCGCCCCGATCACGAACCTTTGCCATGCCCAACGTTCAATGCCGCGATTGAAGCCGTGCGAAAAGGCGACGCTGACCTCGGTATGATCGCCGTGGAAAACTCGACCTATGGGCGGGTTGGGGATGTGCATACATTGCTGCCGGAAAGCGGTTTGCATATTGTCGATGAAGCTTTTGTGCGTGTTCACATCAACCTACTTGGCAAACCCGGCGCACAAGTTGACCAAATCCGAACCGCGGCTGGTCATATCGTAATCCTACCCCAATGCGGGAAGTTTTTGCGTGATAAAGGCATCGAGCCTGTCATCAGCCCAGACAACGCACGTGCCGCAATGGACGTCGCCGCAGGTGAGGACATGACTGCCGGTGCGCTTGCATCCGAAATGGCGGCCGAAATTTACGGTTTGAACGTTCTGGCACGCCACATTGAAGACCATGACCGCAACACAACACGCTTCTTGATTATGTCCCGTGAACCGGACCTGTCACGGCGTGGCAAACACGGCATGGTCACCAGTTTCGTGTTCCGTGTGCGCAACATTCCAGCCGCACTTTACAAAGCGATGGGTGGTTTCGCGACCAATAGCGTCAACATGACCAAGCTAGAAAGCTATATGGTCGATGGTCACTTCACCGCGACGCAGTTTTACGCTGAGGTCGAAGGGCACCCTGATGATCGCAATGTGCAAAACGCGATGGAAGAGCTGGACTATTTCACAGATCACATCCGACTGATGGGAGTTTTCCCAGCAGCGCCACGCCGCCACGAGAAAACCAGCAGTTAAGACCGAAAACGCGTTTCGACGTCTTTGGCGAAATTCGCGACCATTGCGCTGAACTTGTTCTTGTTCTTGTTGCGCGCAAACTTAACCGATTGAAACAACAGCTTTGCTGGAATTGACTTTGCAGCAGCCGTCGCTCTGACGTTTAGCCGCGTGCGCGCAGGGCTCAACGCGACCAGATCAACCTGAAAAGTTGCATCCACGTTTTTGGACGTCACATCAATCGTGATGGCGTTGGGCGCATCTACACCCACGACTTCAGCATTCACGAGCCGTTCAGCACCGCGCAGCAAGAACTTCACCCGCCATTTCGTACCAACCACAGCAGTATCGCCGCCAGAAAGACGTTCAACATCGCCGCCGCGCCGCATAATGGAGCGTTCAAACGAAGCAAAGTCGGTCACTTGGCCGAAAACATACTCAATCGGTGCTTCAATATCTTCGCGCGTCGTAAATTCCATGATCTTTGCCCAGTTTTCGGCCTTTGAAGGCTCGTTGCTTATTATTCGACTAGTCTAACGTATTGGCGAGCCAGTTCTCTAGTAAAAAATGCGCAATTGCACCCTTTCTCGCGGGCAGTATCGTTGGGTGTTCCCCGCGTGCGACCTGTTCCATCTCTACACGACTGATCCAGCGGGCATCCTCCAGCTCAATCGGGTCGAGGGTGATGTTCTTGGATATTGCGGTGCCATAACACCCGATCATCAACGAAGACGGGAACGCCCAAGGCTGACTGGCGAGATAGCTGACCTCCCCGACACGAATGCCCGCTTCCTCAAAC
>JAHBAO020000228.1 GCA_018500065.2 Octadecabacter sp.
CTTCGCGCCACGGGCTTTAGTGACCTAAGCGATGCACGGCGCTTCTGTGCGGCGATGTCGGCAGAAGGTGCGGCCTGTATTCCGGTTGTGGTGCGTTAAATGAAATATGGTGCTGCGATCTTTGGGCCGGAAGGCCCCGAGATTACGGATTGGGAACGCGCCTATTTTCGCGAGTATGCGCCGTTCGGGTTTATCTTGTTTGCGCGCAATGTGGAGAACCCTGACCAGCTAAAGCGATTGAGTGATGACCTGCGCGAAGCGGCGGGTCATGACGCGGTGATTACTGTGGATCAAGAGGGCGGACGGGTGCAGCGGCTGCGCGCCCCCCATTGGCGCCAATGGTTGCCACCGCTTGATCAGATGGAGATTGCCGCTGACCCGATGCGCGCCATGTGGATACGCTACCGTTTGATCGCAGCAGAGCTGCGCGATGTTGGTATCGATTCCAACTGTGCGCCTTGCGCCGACATAACCGCACGCCTGACACACCCGTTTTTGCGCAACCGCTGTTATGGCGGCGATGTGGAAACGGTGATGGATGCCAGCCGTATGGTCGCAGATGCGCACCTGAACGGTGGGGTGCTGCCCGTGGTAAAACATATTCCCGGACATGGGCGGGCGACGGTCGATAGCCACAAAGATTTGCCGACAGTCACGGCGGCCCGTGCTGATTTGGAACGCGAGGATTTTGCGCCCTTCAAGGCCTTGGGTGACATGCCAATGGGCATGACCGCGCATATCGTGTTTGAAGATATTGATGACAGCGCCCCCGCAACCACAAGCCGCATGATGATGGACGTCATTCGAAATGACATTGGTTTCAAGGGCTTGCTGATGACTGACGACATCGGAATGGAAGCGCTGTCTGGCGATGTGGCGCAGCGCAGCCGTGCGTCTATTGCCGCTGGATGTGACGTGATCTTGCATTGCTGTGGTGATGCGGCCGAGATTGTTCAAGTTGGCGAAGCCGCAGGGCAGATGACCGATGCAGCACAAGCACGTGCAGAAGCAGCCCTCGCTATGCGTAAAGCGCCTGTGCCCGTTGACATTAGCGCCTTGTCAGAGGAATTTGACGACCTACTGAACTAGGCACCCATGCGGGCCTGATTTTAGGGGTTTCATGTCTGACGCGACCATCTTTTCCAGTGACGTTAACGAACGCCTCGCGGCGGAAGCGTTGATTGTTGATGTGGACGGGTTTGAAGGGCCGCTCGATTTGTTGCTGACCCTGTCGCGCACGCAAAAGGTTGATTTAAGACAGATTTCTGTGTTGGCGCTGGCGGAACAGTACCTCGCGTTCATTCACAAAGCCCGCGATCTGCGCCTTGAATTGGCGGCGGATTATCTGGTGATGGCGGCGTGGCTGGCGTTCTTGAAGTCGCGATTGCTGTTGCCACCTGACCCATCCGAGGAGGGTCCGTCGGGGGAAGAACTTGCTGCGCACCTTGCGTTTCAGTTGGAACGATTGGCCGCGATGCGAGATGCTGCGGCGAAATTGATGGCGCGGGATCAGTTGGGCCGAGATTTCTTTGCCCGTGGCATTACCGAAGACGTCACCCGCACGCGGCGCGTTACCTACACGGCGACGCTGCTGGATTTGATGCAGGGCTATGCCCGTATCCGCACCAAGGATGAATTTCGCCCTTTCGTGATGGACCGCGAAAAGGTGTTCACGATGGAAGAGGCGTTGGGCCGGATGCGCGGATTGATTGGTTTCGCCGGAGAGTGGACCGATATCTTGTCCTACCTGCCGGAAGGCTGGGAATTGGACCCCGTTAAGCGGCGGTCCGCCACTGCTTCGACCTTTGCAGCGTCGCTGGAACTGGCCAAAGAAGGTAAAATAGAAATACGTCAGGGCGATGTGTTTGCACCCATTCAGATCAGGAACAAAGAACGATGAGCGAGCAGACAACAGACGCGCCAGAAACTGAATCGGGCACCGAAGAAAGCCTGTTCGACGCGCCGCCAATGGGCGAACAGGAGCGCATGGTTGAGGCGATCCTGTTTGCCACAGCGGACCCGTGCACGGTTGCTGAACTGGCTGGACGAATGCCACATGGCTGTGATCCAGCCGAGGCTTTGGTGCACCTGCGCAAGCGCTATGAAGGGCGCGGTGTGTCATTGGTGCGGGTTGGGGATGCATGGGCGCTGCGCACGGCGCCTGACCTTGGATTTCTCATGCAAAAAGAAACGGTTGAGACCCGCAAGCTGAGCCGTGCTGCCGTCGAAACCTTGGCGATTGTCGCCTACCACCAGCCCGTTACCCGCGCCGAGATCGAAGAAATTCGTGGTGTGTCTGTCAGCCGTGGTACGATTGACCAGCTGATTGAACTTGAATGGATCCGCTTTGGCCGCCGCCGCATGACGCCGGGGCGTCCTGTGACGTTTGTGGTGACGCAAGATTTCCTTGACCACTTCGGCCTTGAAAACGCCCGTGATTTGCCGGGCCTTAAGGAGCTACGCTCTGCGGGCTTGTTGGAAAGCCGTCCTGCGCCGCTTCTGGGGGGGGCTGGTGAAGACAACGATGATGAGGATGACACCGATCAGACAGAGATGTTTGACGAAAGTTAAGCGTTTGCCCTCAATTTGCCAGAATTTCCTGAGAAACCTTGGGAAACAGGCCCACATTCTTATATGATAGGGCAACCGAGCAGAGGACGACCCGATGGAACGCATCTTGAATATGATCATTCGACGCCTTGTGAATAAGGGTGTGAACTTTGGCATCAAGGCCGCAGTGAATATGGGAAACAAGAACCGTGAGCAAAGCCCTGAGGACCGTCAGCTGAACAAACAGGGCCAGAACGGAACGCGCCATTTGCGCCATGCGACCCGCATGATGCGCCGCTTTACCAAGCTTTGAAGACGTAAAATTCTTATGATTTGAAGTGTTTAGACAACTTCAAGCCTTGCCCTTGGTAGTTGGACTTTATGTCCTGACCATAGAGGGCAGCAGGGGTTTGTGACATGTGTTCATAAACCAAGCGCCCAACGACTTGGCCGTGTTCCAGCACGAAGGGCGCTTCGTGGCAGCGCACCTCAAGCACTCCGCGTGAACCTGCACCACCTGCACTGTCCCAACCAAAACCCGGATCGAAGAAACCCGCGTAATGGACGCGGAATTCGCCGACCATCGCGATGTAGGGGGCCATTTCAGCGGCGCAATCTGGCGGTATCGCAATCGCTTCGCGGCTGACGAGGATATAAAATGCACCGGGGTCGAGGATGATATGCCCGTCTTTGGTGCGCACTTCTTCC
>JAHBAO020000086.1 GCA_018500065.2 Octadecabacter sp.
ACAACGGCAGCATAGGCCGCTCCGAACGTTGAGTGCGCGATGATGATCGTCATCATGCCGCGTCCACCGGGCCAGCCGATCAGGCCTTGCATGGCCACAAAAAGCAAAAGTAGTGACAGGCCGATGATCACCTCTGGCATGACCAAAGGCGCGGTTATCATCATGCTGAGCATGGATTTCGTGCGGAACCGCTTGAACCGTATCAACACAAAGGACGCAATGGTGCCGACAATTACCGCGATTGTCGCACTGATAAAGGCGATTTTCAGGCTGACCCAAGCGGCTTCAAGGATTTGCGGATCGCGGAACAGCTCTCCGTACCATTTGGTTGAAAAACCACCCCAGACAGTCACCAGCTTGCTTTCGTTGAAGCTGAAGATGACCAGCGAAACGATGGGGGCATAAAGAAATGTGAAGCCTAGAATGCCCATTACCTTGAGGAATGTGGATGTTTTTTGCATTAGTTCGCCCCGGCTTCGGCTGCCTGCGCTTTGCGCAGCAACATGATGGGAATGACAAGAACTACAAGCATGACGATTGCCACAGCCGACGCGATTGGCCAGTCACGGTTTGAGAAAAACTCGTTCCACAAGACGCGGCCGATCATCAGCGTGTCAGGACCACCAAGAAGGGCCGGAATGACAAACTCACCAACGGCGGGAATGAAAACAAGCATACATCCTGCAATGATCCCGCTCGAGGATAGGGGCAGCGTAACGGTAAAGAACGTCGTGACAGGGCGTGCGCCCAGATCGGCGGATGCTTCCAGATATGATCCGTCAAGTTTTACCAGATTGGCGAAAAGCGGCAGGATCATAAACGGCAGATAGGTGTAGACGATACCCACATACACTGCAAAATCGGTTTGCAACATGATTAGTGGCTCGTTGATGATGCCGATTTTCAGCAAAAAATTGTTGATAATGCCGTTGCCTTTCAAGAACCCAATCCATGCATAAACGCGCAGCAGAAAAGAGGTCCAGAATGGCAAGATAACAAGCATCAGTAGGATGTTGCGTTTGTCAGGCGCAGAACGGGCAATCAGATAGGCCATCGGATAGCCGATCAAAAGGGTCACAAGCGTAGCGATGGCTGCAATTTTGATCGATTCAATATAAGCTGACAGGTATAGTGGATCTTCGAACAAAAACAGGTAGTTGCCGAAGTTCAGATTGATATTGAGAAACCCGCCGGACCATTCCCAGATGGGCATGTAAGGCGGGCGCGCAATTGCGGCCTCGGACAGGGAAATCTTGGCAACCACAAGAAACGGGATCAGGAAAAAGACCAGCAGCCAAAGAACCGGAATCGCGATAACAAGCCCACGGCTGCCAACCCCGAAGCGCTGTAGCAGCTTGCCCAAGGTGCGACCGCCGGGAAGCCTGCTGTTGGATGTGCTGGTATCGCTCATGACGTCACCACAACACCGGCGCGGCCGGCCCAGCCAAGATTGACCTTGTCGCCGACACTCAGCGCATCGTCATCGTCGCGGGTCCTGTTGGATTGGCTCACGCGAACACGTTTGCCGCTGCTCAGCGCGACGTGATAGTTGGTGAGGTTGCCCATGTAAGACACCTCATCAACCACGCCGTTGATGTTGTTGCGCATGTCGATCAGTTGCTTTTTGCTGATTTCGATCTTTTCAGGACGCACGGCGATGGCAATCTTTTGGCCTTCGACGCCGACGATACCATGGGGAACATAGATGTCTGTTCCAGTCTCTGGCGACGCAATTATGACGTGATCCTCGCCGTCTTCCTTGATGCGCCCTTCGAACACGTTGACCGAGCCGATAAAGTCGGCAACAAAACGGTTTTGCGGGTATTCGTAAATTTCATGCGGTGTGCCGACTTGTACGATCTGACCGTCTGTCATCACACCGATCCGGCTTGAGAGGGTCATGGCCTCTTCTTGGTCGTGGGTCACGACAACGAACGTGACGCCGAGGCTTTCCTGAATCTTGATCAGTTCCGATTGCGTTTCCTCGCGCAGCTTCTTGTCCAACGCGCCAAGTGGTTCGTCTAGCATCAACAACTTGGGTTTTTTGACCAGTGACCTGGCCAGTGCGATGCGCTGACGTTGACCACCGGAAAGCTGATGCGGTTTGCGTGTAGCAAAACGGTCCATCTGCACCAGTGAAAGAATATCGGTGACGCGGGTGGCGATTTCGGCCCGCGGCAGGCCGGCCCGCTTGAGTCCGTATGCGATGTTCTTCTCAACCGTCATATGCGGGAAAAGCGCGTAAGACTGAAACATCATATTGGTTTCACGGTCATACGGAGCCACACCGTCCTGATCTTGTCCATCAATGATGATCTGACCTGAGGTTGGTGTCTCAAAACCCGCCAGCATGCGCAGCAGCGTGGATTTACCACAGCCGGATCCCCCCAGGAGGCAGAAAATCTCGCCTTTATAGACATCAAGGGATACATTTTCGACCGCGACAAACGCCCCAAATTTCTTGGTGATGTTCTTGATCTGCAAGAATGGAACTGCGTTTGGGTCGGTCCAAGGTCTTGCAGCGGTCATTGGCTGTTGGTCGGTCATGATGTGGTTCCCCCGTCGTTGATTGAGCAGGGCACCGCAGCGTTTGCGGTGCCCTGAACCAGATTATTGACCTGTCTTGATGGTCGTCCACGCGCGGGTCAGCGACCGGTCATAGCGTGGTGTGTGCGGACGCAACGAAAACAGGTTAGCGCTGACTTCATCGGATGGGTAGATACCCGGGTCGTTGCTGACCTCTTCGACAACAAACTCTGTCGCAGCCGTGTTCGGGTTGGCGTAGTAGACATAGTTTGTGATGGCCGCTGCGACCTGTGGTTCAAGGATGTAGTCGATGAACTTCAGTGCGTTTTCGGCGTTTGGCGCATCGTCAGGGATTGCCAGCATGTCAAAACCA
>JAHBAO020000193.1 GCA_018500065.2 Octadecabacter sp.
GCATACATCCGCAGGTCGGCATTTCCGACCACCGCGAAGGTCTGTTTCCCGCATATAGTTGCCCTTCATGCCAGCCGCAGCATCAAACATTTTGGGCTCGTAACGCACATTCGCCGCTTGGGCCGCGAATGACAGCTAACGTCCGTGAGTCTCCTTCAGAAACTGTGCCAACAGCAGGGGACTCGCAGGGGGAGAATGACCGCAAAGAGCCGAATGTGACCAATGCTGCAATTTGGATATACGTTAGTTTCGGGTAGAGGTCCGCGTTGCTGCCGAACCAAATCGAGGCAGTTTTGACTTTCTTGGCGACGGCAGTTGTGGTGATCCGCGATGGCTGAACGTGAGTCCCTGCGCCTGGCTGAAGATTCACCGTGGTCAGTCGAAATACTGGGCGTAAACCGTTCAAAATTTGTTATCATTTCGCTACGAGAGAAAGAATCAAATCTGAGGTAAGTCGGCATGAGCAAAATAGGAAACGAACACAAGACAACTTCAAAAACGCCACTGGCGGTTAAAGTACTACAATTTCATCTCCAGTGCCGCGAAGTTTTTGGGGTCGCAAGATTGGTTTTGGCGAGGCATGGGACTGAACCATTCCTCCACATCGGGTAGCACAGAATTGGGCGAGATTTTGGGTTTGTTCAGACCTTGACGCAATTTGAAAATGGCGAAGTGCCCTGCACCGAACGAATGCCTAGTTCTAGTACGGTTACTGCTCCTTTGGTGGGATGAGCGTGCTAAAAAGCTGTCAATGCCACAGAGGCGCGACAGCACCGGTCGCAGTCAGTTGTGGATCAAACTCATTCAAGTCAGTGTGGTTCTTGAAATGAAACAAGATCATCGAGATGGCATCGCGCTGTAATCCCTATGGTTCTACTTGGAGGAGGGTCGGATGGCTCAAGTTGCATTAATTACCGGTGGCGGATCAGGCATTGGGCGGGCGTGTTCTCTTACGTTGGCACGGGCCGGATTTGATGTCATCGTGACGGGGCGCAATGCAGCTGCATTGGACGAAACTGTTAGGTTGATGGGGTGGGGGGCCTCAATGCCCTGCGATATTACCAATGTGGGCGCGGTTGACACTTTGTTTGCCCAAATCAAGCGAGATGCAGGGCGCCTAGATGTTCTGTTTAACAATGCGGGAAACAATGTTCCGGCGGCCCCGATTGGTGACATTTCGCCGGAGGACTTCGCCAGGGTCATGAATGTCAACATCTTTGGAGCATTTCTTGCCGCGCGCGGGGCGTTCAATCTGATGAGGGATCAATCCCCACAGGGAGGGCGAATTATCAACAACGGTTCAGTTTCGGCGGCTGTCCCGCGTCCGGGCTCAACGCCTTACACAGCGTCCAAACACGCGATGACTGGAATGACGAGAACGATCTCACTTGACGGGAGGCCATACAATATCGCTTGCGGGCAGATTGATATTGGCAATGCGGCCTCCGATATGACGATCCAGATGGCACATGGTGTCCCGCAGGCGGATTTATCGATCAAGTCAGAGCCCGTGATGGATGTTCAACACGTGGCAGATACAGTTTTACACATGGCGCAATTGCCGCTGAGCGCGAATGTGCAGTTCGTCACTGTCATGGCAAGCGCGATGCCCTTCATTGGCCGCGGCTAGAGCGGCGCCACGCGAGCATGCCTGCCGCGAAAATCAACAGAGCTCCGATCGTGACGTTGACAGACGGGACTTCCCCGAACACAATCCACCCCCCGATCGAAAGATAGATAACAAAGCTGTAGCCGACTGGGGCCAATGTGCTGGCAGCGGCATAAGCATGTGCGCGCGTGAGGATTTCATGTCCTGTCCAGGCAAACGCACCTATCGCGAACAGGAGGGTCCAACCCAAACCAGTTGTGGGTGACTGCCAAACGAACACGGTCAGCGGTAATAGCACAAACGTCCCTAGCGCACCGGTATATAGTTGCAGGACGTCGGGAGCGACGAGACCAGATAGCTTGCGGGTCAAGACTTGATACAGTGCCAAGCCCACGGCAGGGTAGATCATCAGGACGGCATACCAATTGATCGGCTTGCCAAAAGGCCAGAGTATGATCAGGACCCCCATGAACCCAATCGTAAGGCCAAGCCAATGTCTCGGGCTGATCATCTCGCCTAGCATGGGCCGTGCAAACAGGCAGATAAATACGGGCGAGAGGAAAAGAATGGCGGATGTCACGGAAAGTGGCAGATGCCCCAATGCGATGAAGTTCACGATTGTCGCTGAGACCAAACAAAAGGCACGGAACGTCACAAGCCCGCGCAACCGCCATGACATTTGCGCTCGACTGCGGATGCGCCATCCCTGTTCTATGACGGTCAGCCCAAAATGGGTGGCGTATCGCATGAATGCCAGTTGAATTGCGACGAGCCCCGTCCCAATCAGCCACTTCGTTGACGTATCAACGAAAGAAAAGAACAGGTTAGCCAACAGCATCATCAAGATGCCGCGCCCAACCAAACTGATTGCGGGGCTTGAGGCGTTAGCCATTCCCTAAACGATCAACGAAATAGTCGGTCAGTTCGGGCACCATAGCATCCCCGCGGCCGCCATCGACCGCGTCTCGCAGTGCGCCGAGCGGTCCGGCGGCCATGATCGATGGTGTCCCCGCGTCTTTGGACATCTGGTCATAATAGCCAACATCTTTAGTGGCATTGCGGATCGAGAACGCCAGTTTCGTGGGGTCCCCATCAAGCGCATAGGCGGCCATAAGTTCCATGAACACAGACCCAAGGGGGCCGGCATGCATAACATCAAAAACTTGGCGGCGATCTATTCCCAAAACGTCTGCCATAGCGAATGCTTCTCCAAGGCTTGTCGCGACGGATTGACCGAAGAAGTTATTGATTAGCTTGATTGCATGGCCGTTCCCAAGCGCTCCGAGATGAAAGACGTTGTCAGCCAAATCCTGCAAGACCGGCTCGACCTGATCGAAAGCCGCTTTGTCACCAGAGCACATCAGGTTGATCATCCCTTCACGCGCATGATCAGGTGTTCGCCCAATTGGCGCATCCAGATAGGTGCCGCCTGCGGCTGATACTTCAGCGCCGAGCGCCTTGGTCGATGCAGGCAAAGAGGTGCCAAAATCAATTACGACGCTCCCCGGTTTCAGACCGGCGATCACTCCGTCATCCCCGCGCATCCGGCCCTCGACATGATCTGAGGTGCCCATGCACAACATCACAACATCGCTGCCCTCAGCCACGTTTCTAGCCGTTGCCGCCTCGGAAGCTCCGCGTGCAAGCGCTTTGTCGATCTCGGTCCGGTCCCGATTGCCAAGCACCGTCACGTCGTAACTATGGTCTTGCAGGCAAGACACCATAGCCCCCCCCATAAGACCAAGGCCGATAAATCCGATTTTGGGTTTGCTCATTTGTCGTCTCCTACATCACCGCGCCGATTTGCCATGGCACGAATTCATAATCACCAAGACCTTGAGCCTCGGATTTTGTTTGGTTTCCCGACGCGGTTGCTAGGATCAGATCATATA
>JAHBAO020000031.1 GCA_018500065.2 Octadecabacter sp.
CAACGCACTCCGGTGCGCCACCACCCATTCGATTCCATTTCAGGGCAACAGCGTAATGGGTCGGGTTGACGATAATAACGTCCGCCTCGGGAACGTCGATCATCATCTGGTTCATCGCAATTGCGATCCCTTTTTGGCGACGCTGCTGTTTCATTGCCGGATCCCCTTCGGAGTTTTTAGACTCGTCCGTCAGCTCCTTTCTGGACATCCGGTTTTTACGAAGATGCTCTGCCCGTTGCCATGTGTAGTCGACAATCCCAAGCGCAAGCGCGATGATCAAAACAATCGACATGAGCGACATGCAAAGTTCCAGAAGCGTCGCGATCACTTGCCCCGACGACAATGCCATTGCCCCCATTATTTCCGGCAAGCGGCCGATCAGAAAGATGAACAAAACGGTCGAGTACAGGACCAGTTTTGAAAAGCTTTTGCCAAATTCGAACAATCCGCTGCGGCCAAATTTGTTTTTTACCTGTGAGATCGGCGATATGCGTGACGCCTTTGGCTCAAGCTTCGAAGGCGCAAACACAAAGCCGCGTTGTGCAATAATTACGAGAATAACCAAGACCGCGGGAATGGCAAACCAAGGGCTAATCGCAACGCCGAGGCCATACATCAAACCGCCCATCGTCGGGGCGCCGTTCGCCGCGAACACTGCGGTCGAGATGGTATCCGAATGTCCCAGCAAGCCAGACAGCAGTTCCCCGAGATCAATGAGAGTGAGAGCACCAACCGAAAGGCCCGCGACGAGTATGCCGGCATAGGCTGCGGCAGTGTTCAGATCAGCGGACCTTGCGAAATCCCCCTTTTTGCGTGCTTCATCCAGCTTGTGCTGGGACGCTTCGTATTGCTTGTCGTCATCACTATTATCGTCACTCATCGTGGACCTCGAAACGGATCTAGTATGAATGCGCCCATCGCTTCGACCCAGATCGACAGCATAAGGGGGGCGGCAAGCATGAGCAGAACGAGACCGCCCGCGGTGATTGCTGGTGCACCGACAAACGCGACCATGAGTTGCGGCATCGCTTTGTTAATGACCCCTAGAGTTACGTTATAGATCAGCGACGCGATGACGAACGGTGCAGCAAGCGTGAAGCCCAGCGCGAACGCGCGCGATATTTCCGCGACGCCCGCACGCGACAGCATATCTGACGGGATAACATTGCCCATTGGAACAAGATCGTAACTGTTGATCATGAATTCAGCGATCCGCACATGCAGTCCCATTATGGTAGCCAGTGCAAGGCCGCCAATGACAAGAACGTGCCCCATAGCTGGAAGGGGGTCACCGCCAGCGCCACCAAACAACTGAGAAAGCGATGTGGATTGCGCCGCAATCGAACCCGCAACCTGAAGCGCGAGGACGAAAAGCCGCAACATGAGGCCGAGGAACAATCCAGTAAGTGTTTCGGCCAAGATAAGGCCAATTGTTTGCGATACTCCGCTGACTGCATCCAGTTGCGAAACCGCGGGAGCGACAATTGCGGTAAACGCCAGTGCCAGGCCTAGTTTCACCCGCGCCGGGACGGATTGTTCGCCAAATGCAGGCAGCAGCGCCATCATCGCGCCGACCCGCATGAGGACAAAATAGCCTTTCCAAAGCGCGTCTTGGCTGATCGATGAAAGCTCTGCCAGACCTTCGATCATGCGGGAACGAGCCCGACGAGCGATGGTTTGGCATCAACGCCGATTTCCTCAAAACTCAGCACCGGATTGGGAATGCCTTTTGCCGTCAAGACAGTGCGCAAAAAACGGCGGCGTTTCATCGACGTTACGATGGCGGGGTATGCCCCTGCCTCACCAGCGGTCGCGACCTTTTCTGAAATCGCGGATGCGAGACGATTGAACTCATCTGGAGGCAGCGCAACATCGCCAAGTCCGCGTTCGGATGTGATTTGGTAGGTCGCAAACGTGTCCTCCCATTCGGGCGCCAGCTGCACCAGCGGAATTGTTCCATCGGGGCGCCGCATCTCGGCGACCAGCTGGAAACCCAGTCGTTGACGCACATGTTCGGCCACACCTTCGACGCTTGGATAAAGTTGCCTACCTTCGGCTGAGGCCTCAACGATTAGGGAAAGATTTCGGATAGACACCCGTTCCTCCAGAAGCAGCCTAAGGACGGATAACAACATATCTACTGGCACCTTATCTGGCACGAGCTCGTCCAACATTTTACGGTTTGCTTCGGACCTAGAGGCATCACTTAGGCTGCACATTTCATCCATCAACCTACGCAAAGCCTTTAGTGTCATGAGACGCGAAAAGTTCTTTTTGATGACTTCGAGGAGATGCGTCGCCAGTACCTCGGTGGGGTGCACTGTGGTTAATCCGTTTAGCGATGCGGTGTCCTGATCTTCGGGACTAATCCACCGAGCGGGCGCGCCATAGACGGGTTCTTTTACGTCTTGTCCGTTTGGCACGGGCGTTTCGGGACCGGACAGCAACGTCAGAACGCGACCGGGTTGTAGGGCGTCACGCACCTGCTCAACACCCTGAACGAGAATTCTGTAAGTGCCGCTTGCGAGCGTTACATTGTCCGTCAGGCGAATTTCAGGAAGCAGGACACCGTATTCGGTGGCAACATGATTGCGCATATTGCCGATCCGAACGTCCAAACCGACGCCAGGATCCAGAACCATATCGACGAGATCTGGTGCAAATTCGACATGGATATCGTCAAGATCAAGGAGATCGCCAAGGCTTTCGCGGGCGGGTGGTGCTTCTGGCGTCGTCGCGGCAAGCGCCGCCTCTTTGTCCCTGCGTTCGGCGGCCTTCATCCCGTACCAAGCTGCAACCCCGAGCGTCACCGCACCTGCGACGAATGGCAAGAATGGTAGCCCGGGCACCAATGCAAACAGGAACATCAAAACACCAACGGTCGCGAGGGCCGCCGGGTAACCGCCGAGCTGTGCAACGATGGTCAGATCCGTAGCGCCCGTAGCACCGCCCCGGGCGAGTAAAAGTGCCGCTGCGATTGAGATAATGACGGACGGAATTTGGTTCACCAGACCGTCGCCAACCGTGAGAATCGCGTAGGTTTCAAACGCGACGCCAAGGGGCATCCCATGAACGGCTGCACCCATAATCAACCCCATCACCAAGTTCAAAGCAGTGATCAAAAGGCCAGCGACAGCGTCCCCTTTTACAAATTTTGACGCCCCATCCAAGGAACCAAAGAATGTGGTTTCAGCCTGTTCGGTTTCGCGACGGCGCTTTGCCTCTGCATGGTCGATCGCGCCCGCGCTCATGTCGCTATCAATCGCAAGCTGTTTGCCCGGCATCCCATCAAGCGCGAAGCGCGCACCGACTTCGGCCATGCGCGTCGCGCCTTTGTTGATCACGACGAAGTTGACAATCAACAAAACGCCAAAAACGACAAGGCCCAGAAAAACGCTGCCACCCATTACAAAATCGGCGAACCCTTCAATGACATTCCCGGCGGCATTGGTTCCTGTATGGCCCTGCCCGATGATGAGCTTTGTTGAGGATACATTCAGCGAAAGGCGCAGCATGAGGGATGCGAGTAAGATCGTTGGAAAGGCAGAGAAATCTAACGGGCGTTCGATGAACAATGTGATTGTGAAGATTAGGATTGCGAGCGCAAATGAAGCCGCCAACCCGACATCCAGCACCCATGATGGCATCGGCAAAATCATCATCACGATGATTGCCATGAGCGCCAATGCGAGCAGAATTGTCGGTTGAAAGATCGTGCGAAGTGTCAATTCAGGCATGCTTTACCTGCTGTGCTAACTTCCATTTTGATCGAGTTGAACGTCGCGTGCCTTCTGGCATTGTTGGTCACCCTGCACTTTCTGTAGCTGGTGATGCATGGGTAAAGCCTGATCCTTTCGAATTAGTAAGGATTGCCCGTTAGTTCCCAAGGGTTTCAAAACTGAATCGTGTTAGAAGGTTTTCAACGGATTGGCGGCTGTCTTGTGATTGACTCAACACCTCTCTTCGATCCGCGAGAGTTGCCGCTGGCGTTTCGGTTGGAGTCTGTAAAACGGTTTGGGCAAATTCTGAAAGCACTTCGTCTTCTTCGACTGTAAGTCGTTCCCAAGCGCCGGCACGAAACTGCAACATCGGGGAGGATGCTGTCTGATCAACGGTTAAAGCGGACAACGCAGCGCGATGTTGGCCCAGTCCTTCATAGGCGCGCGCGCGCAACGCACGTGCTCGTTCGTCCGTCATTCCAAGAAGTGATTCCATTGCAAGTGCATACTCACCTGCTCCAAGCGCCGCTTCAGCGCGCAAATATCGCCGTTCGGACGCTGTTTCTCGTTCGGCCTGCCCTAAGAGAAATGTACTTGCCCGTTCGTAAAATCCCAGATCAAGCAAACGTTGCGCAATCGCGTTTTCTGTTGCTGAGGTTAGGTCGGTAGGAATCTCTCCAAAAGAAAATTCCAAGAAAGTTCCCGCCTCGGCATGGGCCGCAATATTGCCAAATACATGATCCACGATTTCAAGCGCGCGGTTGTCCTGTCGATTCTGCATCAAGTCCAAAGCGACTTGATACTGCTTAGTTGCAATTCGCCCTGCAGCCTCAATATTTGCGAGGTCTTGCGCGATTGGTGTGTCGCGATGTTCCTGCCGTAGCGCGCCCGCCAGAAGCAGATTTTCCTCAGATGGGGTAATCCCTTGCTCAAGTTCGAGTTCGATGAGCCGGATTAGTGATTGCGGTGTCGTACGTGCATTGTCCTCCGCTTCATTCGAAAGAACGGTCACGGCTGCGCTTGTATCATCAAGATCTTCTGCAATCAGGGCGCGTGTAGATTGCACTTCGCGTGTGGTAGCGGCGTCCTGATTATCTGCGGCACGCAACAGTTGGCTCGCAGCATCAGGGTCGCCGACCTCTAAGAACTGGCGCGCAAGGCGTGGCGATATTTGGCCTCTGAGCGGCTGCGGAAGTGCGAAGAAATGTTGGATAAGCCGATTTCTATCGCTTTCTTCCTGACGGGTGGGCCGAAGCAAAAACGCCCACAAAGCGCCCGGTGTGCTGCAAGCTTCCTGTGCCAGAATTGCAGGATATGCGCCGTCGTAGTCGTCGATGATTCCCGCTAGTTCGGTCAATACTATGCGCGATTGGCTCGCCGCGGGGTCTGCCGCAAGGACCAGTTTTGCCTCTGCGCCAAACCCGAAATGGATATAAAGCCGCGCCAGATTCTCTTGTGCTTCGCGCGGCTCCTCACCGAATTCACCGGCTAACGATTCTGCGAGAGCTGAGGCTTGCACGTGAAAGCCCTGCGCATCGCCCCAAGCCGCAATTTCAAACAGATCTGCAGGAAGGCACTGTTGATCAAGCGACCTACCCAACTCAGTTCCAAGTTGTGCTAGGCCCCTGTCCATTGCGGTTGAAATTCCCACGCCTGGCCGGTTCGGGATGCTTGGCGCGTTTGGTTCTTGCGCATCCACTTGCGCCACCATTGGTTCTATCTCGACTTCGGGAGGCGTTGGTTGTTCGGTACCAGCGATAGATGGCTCAAGAAATCCTTGCGAAGCCGCGCGCGCAATTCCCATTGCCAAGGCTTCTTCTGTTGCGGACAAATCTGTAAAATCCTGCGTTTCTTCGGCGGAAACTTGTTCCTGCGCAGCAGTCGCCGAAGGGGAAAGAACCAGCATGTTTGGTAGACCGAGAGGTGCATTCGTAACGCGCACAGGTGGCGGTGTCGACGGCGCATTCAAAGACCCCAAGCCAGTTTCTGATGTTGCGCGAACCGGTACGGACCCATCGATAATGTCGACCACCAAGTAGCCCGGGCGCCACAGGAATGCGTTTACCTCACATGGGCAATCGACCGATAAATTCAGCCTGTTGGGGGAGATTTCCTTAACATCCGATAGGCGCGCACGCGGGATTCGTTCAAACACGTTTGACGTGTCAAAACCGTCTGATCTTCCATCTAGTTCCAGAATGTGGCCATCATCACTTGGGTCGATTGACCAATCTGTGTTGAGGCCAATTGCAATTACCAGCCTTGAGAACGTCTCGTGTTCGCCACTTCGAATCGTGACGGGATCAGCGGACGCCATGAAAGGGAGTAAGACGAATAGAATGGCGGTTCGAATCATGCCGCATCCTGCTTTGACGCTTTCAAAGCCTCTTCAAGGTCGGAGAAGCTGGGGCGGCATTGGCCCGGTGTGTTTTGCCTTCCGACCTCAATGCAAATGTTAGGGGCATGTTGGTGCAGATTGGCTACCAAGACCTCACGGATGAGTTGGTAGAAATGCGCGTCTTCTTCGACCACGGTTTTCACCCGCCCTGCGAACGGACCAACGAGACCGTACGCGAGGAACACGCCAAGAAACGTCCCTACGAGCGCGCCACCAATCATTTTCCCAAGAACCTCAGGGGGTTGATCAATCGACCCCATCGTTTTGATAACACCAAGCACGGCGGCCACAATGCCAAGAGCAGGGAGGCCGTCAGCGATGGTTTGCAAGGCGTGCGTGCCATGCATGCTATGGTGCATGTTCGCCTCGATGCGCTTTTCAAGCACTTCTTCGACTTGGTGGGGATCGTCATAGTTCATCGAAGCCGAACGCAGGGTGTCACAAATCAGCGCGACGGCTTCTTTATCTGACAGCACTCTAGGGTACTTTCCAAAGATGCTGCTGTCCTGTGGCTCTTCGATATGCGCCTCAAGGCCGACAGGGTTGGCACGCGCAAGTCTGATAAGTTCGAAAAGAAGGCACAGGAGATCGCGGTAGTCGTCCGGTTTCCACTTTGTTCCTTTGAAAACTTTCCCCATATCTTTGAGCGTGTGCTTGATTCCTGACATGTCGTTGGAAATCACGAACGCACCGATCGCGGCGCCGCCAATCATGATCATCTCAAACGGCAGCGCCTTTAGGATCATCCCCATTTTGCCGCCCGCGAGGGTGTAGCCCCCAAAAACCATTACGAAAATGATGACGATACCGATCAAACCGATCATGATTCTTGCCCCGATTGTTGTTTAACTGGTCTTCGCATGGAACTGGTTAAGGATTAGTCTTCATGACTACTCAGTCGGTGCATTTGCGTTGCGGCCAGCGATAATCACGCTGATGGAATAGGCCGTTTGCGGCTCTAACCCGGCCAAAATCGCAGCCGCCGACTCAGGCCTCATTCTGACAAGAAATCCCGACGCGAAATCCGGGGCCATTTCTTCGAACAGAGTGGCGGCATCTGCAGGTTTCATATTCTCGTAAACGGCAGTCAGACGCGCAATGTCGTCGTCATTAGCAGTCTCCGAGAGGGAGAGCGCCGCTGTGAGAGACTGCTCAGCCGTCTCGAGTTCTGCCAGCCTTTTTGTGATTTCTTCCTCAGCGGCGCTCAGCGCGAAAATTCTATTCTCTAGCGCCACTTCTCTTTCGGACACGCGGCTTTCGCGCGCCTGCAAAGCTGCAAGCAATGGTTCGATTTCGGGCGGCTGGGGTTGGTCCTCAGACTGTTCGATTTCGCCCGTCTCCATCTGCTCCTCAGCAAACGCAATTGCTGGGCCCAAGCCCACCCCGATTCGAACACCACCCGAAGCGAGCAGTAATGCGGCAGCAAAGATAAGAACGCTTTTGGGTTTTCTAGATGCTGACATCAGCCTCAGGCACCCCGTGACATGAGAGGCTGGCGCACAAAGAACGGGTCCGTTGGCTGTTCGGGTTGTGCGGGTTCCGGTAAGTCGTGCAGGGATGCAATCAACAACTCAAGCCGTTTGGCGGCGTCCTGTGCCGATTGGGATTGCGTTGCGAGCGACGTTGCCGACGTCGCCGACGCTGCTTCTGCTTTGACCAGTGCTTTTGAAAGCTCATCGACTTGGACGGACAGAACCGCAATTGCGCCGCCGACCCCTTTTTCAAGATCGGTGAATCGCCGTAATCTGCGCGACAACACAAAGCAATAAAACCCAACGGCAAGTGCGCCCGCGGCAAGAAGAATATCTGCAATAAATGCCATAACTGACCCTTTCTAGTTCAGTACAAATTCCATGATGAGAATGTCTTTCACGCGCCCGTCGCCAACGACAACCTGAACCCGCCTAAGCATCTGTGCACGCAGGCGAATCAAGGCGGTCGGATCTTCTAGTTCGGCGACCCGCACAGCACGTAAATAGCCATTTAGAACATCGACAATGCGCGGCATCAGGTCTGTCACCTCTTGAGAAAACGCGGGCTCGACCTCAAGCTGAGCCGTAAAAAGCAGGTGCTTCGCTTGGGCATGATCAGGCAGGTTGATCACAAGCGTTTCCATTGGAACGAACGCCAACGCAGGCAGATCTTCGGCAACGGGTTCAGCTTCTTCGTGCGCTTCCTCAGTTGATCCGCCAATCAGACCCGATTGCACAGCAAAAAACCCGCCACCTCCGCCTAGAAGCGCCAAAACGCAACCCAGAATAAGAGGCATCTTTGATGCCTTCTTTGGTGTGTCTTCACTTGGTTCAGTTGTTGTTTGCTCAGCTTCAGCCATGCGCACGGTCCTTATGAGTCGCCTCCTCAATACTGTGAAAGGCACTAACCGATTGTTAATCCTGTGCAGTCTATTGAAGGGCATCGGCAGAAAGCCATTGGTAGGGAGAAACCCGCTTGGGAAGTGTGAATTCAATTTGGACGAACTTGGACACTCGACGGCGAATCACCGTCATCGGGGCATCGCTTGCAGTTTTCGCCGCAGTACTCCTCATGGCCCGCGCCACCACATCGTCGGACCTCGTGTTGTTATACGCGGGTTTGGACAATGGGACGGCAGGTGAAGTCATCACGGCATTGGATCAGCGCGATGTGCAGTACGATGTTCAGGGTGGTTCAATTTTTGTGCCAAGGGCAGAGCGTGATCGTCTAAGGATGACCCTAGCGAGTGAAGGGCTGCCGGCGAACAGTTCGCAAGGGTACGAGCTACTGGATAACCTGTCCGGATTTGGCACAACGTCGCAAATGTTCGATGCAGCCTATTGGCGGGCCAAAGAGGGTGAGCTGGCCAGAACCATGCTTGCCAGCCCGCATATTCGGGCCGCGCGCGTCCATATTTCGGCAACTTCCGCGCAACCTTTTCGGCGTGAGCAAGCACCCACCGCTGCGGTCACTGTCACCACTGTGAACGGGACTTTGGAATCTGGACAGGCGGATGCTTTGCGGTTCCTTGTTGCATCCGCGGTACCCGGCCTCTCGCCAAAAGACGTCGCTGTTATCGACGGCGTGGGTGGGTTGATCTCTGGCGCGGACGGTCAATCCACCACCGCAGACACACATGAAAAAGTTGATGAGCTACGCAACCGGGTTGAGCGAATATTGGCGGCACGTGTCGGACCCGGCAATGCGGTTGTCGAAGTCAGTGTCGACACCGTGACAGAAACCGAATCCATCATCGAGCGAAGTTTCGATCCTGAGACCCGAGTAGCTATCAGCACTGAAGTGCAAGAAAGCAGTGCATCGTCGCAAGACACAATGTCTGGCGATGTGACAGTTGCATCCAATTTGCCCGAGGGCGACGCGGCGGGAAACGCCGGTGCCGCGTCTAACGAAAACACCGAGAGCCGTTCGGTTACCAACTATGAAGTTTCTGAAACACAGCGCGAAATACTCCGCAGCCCAGGGGCCGTAAAACGCATTAGTGTCGCTGTGTTGGTCAACAGCGTGGCGTCTGTTGACGAAGCGGGAGAAACGATCGTCACGCCGCGCCCTGAAGAAGAACTGGAAGATCTGCGTCTTCTTGTTGCCTCCGCCGTTGGTCTTGATGAGGCCCGTGGGGACGAGATTACCATTCGATCAATGGCCTTTGAAACCCTGCCCGCCGTCGGAACTGACGCGGGGATGGGCGAAGTTCCATCTGCGCCGCTCAATATTATGCAGCTTGTCCAAACCGGGGTTCTGGCCATTGTTGCTTTGATCCTTGGCTTATTCGTCGTGCGGCCCATCCTTACATCAAATCGGACGCCCACTGCGTTGCTTGACAATAGTGGTGCTGGGGTTTCCGCTTCGTCGTTAGGGGCGGACGCAAATGTGATCGACGGTACTGCGTCTGCAGTGCAGTCGCTTGCCCCTGCAAATGATAGTGCCGACAACGCTGCATTGACAGATGACCCCGTCGATCGGCTTCGAGGCCTTATCGAAGACCGTCGCGATGAGGCGATTCAAGTTCTGCAAGGTTGGATCGACGAGCCGGATTCGGAGCCTGCTAAATGAACACCTCACGCATCGATTTAGAACGGTTTGAAGGTGATGGCGCGAATTTGCCCATTGAAAGCCCCGATTATCGACGCGGAAAGGCGGACGGCCTTATCCTCGCCGAAACCCTAAGCAGCGCCAAGATCGCGCAATCCATAAGTGAAGTTTCTTCCGCCTTAAACGATATGGCGTTTGGGTATGAGGAAGCGCGTCATCATATTCTTGAGCAGATACAGCCGTTGGTGCGGCAAATCTCGGACAAAGTTCTTCCCGATATCGCTAAGGTCGTGTTCGGCGCGCACCTGTCCGAAGTTATCAATTTCGAGCTGCAGAAATCGGTAAGCATGCCAGTTCAAATTGCGGTCGCGCCGGGCGTTTTACCAGCACTCGAGGACCTGATCGACCACGACCACTGCGTTTTCGTATCCGACCCCAACCTCATAGATGGGCAAGCAATCATTCAGCAACGAGATGTTGAGGTCATTCTAGATCTGCCCTCGCTCATTCTCGCCCTTCAAACCGCACTAAACGGGCTTGAAAGCCCCAAAAGGAGAATCCGAAATGGACAATGAGACGCCCACAACTCCCTCCCACCCGCTTCGAAACGTCCCGATTGAAGTCACGATCTCAGTCGGCCGCGCACGGCCGCTTGTCCGAGATCTATTAGATCTGGGCGAGAACGCTGTTCTGCCGCTGGATAAACGCATTGATGATCCTGTTGATTTAGTCGTCGGTGGCCGCCTGATCGCCCGTGGGCAACTTGAACAACTTGAAGGAAGCGATACCGGGCAACTCGCGGTGCGCCTTACCGAAGTCATTGCCACGGGCCAGCATGATACCTAAGGGCTACATCCTAAAGTTTGCCTTGATTGGTATACTCGTCATTGCCAGTCCGGCATACGCGCAAGACGTATCTATCACATTGGACAATGACGGATCACTCGCGACGAGGTCAATTCAACTGTTTGTCTTGATTACGATCCTAAGCATCGTTCCCGGCATCGCCATAATGATTACCTGTTTCCCCTTCATGGTCACCGTCCTGTCAATTCTGCGCCAAGGAATTGGGCTGCAACAATCACCACCAAACATGCTTATCATCAGCTTGGCATTGTTTCTTACATATTTTGTAATGGAACCGGTTTTCGTTGCCGCCTGGGCATCAGGAATAGACCCGCTCCTAAACGATGGCATGCCGCTTGAGGACGCCTTTCTTCGCGTGATGGAGCCCTTCAGGGCGTTTATGGCCAACCGAATTGCACCAGATACATTTGAAGAGCTTGCAAGCCTGAGACCAAA
>JAHBAO020000420.1 GCA_018500065.2 Octadecabacter sp.
CAGACACTTCGCCGTTTGGCTGTTGAGTGATAAACACGGTCGCTTCGGTCTGACCGTACAGCTGTTTCAGGTTGATCCCGAGCGAGCGGTAGAACTGAAACAGCTCCGGCCCAATCGCCTCACCCGCGGTATAGCCAACCGTTACGCGCCCAAGACCCAATGTGTCCTTAAGCGGCGCGTAAACTAGGTATTTGCCGATTGTATACAGCACCTTATCCGCGAACCCGACGGATTTTCCATCCAGCAGATCAGGGCCAACACGTTTCGCGACACCCATGAAGTAATGGAACATCCGCTTCTTCATTTTGCTCGCGTCTTCCATCCGGATCATCACCTGCGTGAGCTGGCGTTCAAAAACCTGCGGCGGGGCGAAGAAATACGTTGGACCAATTTCGCGCATGTCGGCCTGCATCGTTTCGGCACTTTCCGGACAATTGACGCAGAACCCCGTCCAGAGCGCTTGGCCCATCGAGAAGATGAAATCGCCAACCCATGCCATCGGCAGATAGGCGAGGATTTCCTCGTCTGCCTTAAGGCTGTCGAACGCACTGGAATTTTTGGCGGTCTCAATCACATTGCGGTTAGACAGCACCACCCCTTTCGGGCGGCTTGTCGTGCCAGACGTATACAGCATCACGCAGGTTGAATCGTAGGTCAGCGCATCTTGGCGCGCTTGCAATTCAGCGCCATTTTGCGCGCCAGCACCTTGGGCCATCACTTCTGCATAAGATGACAGTCCATCGCTGGCATATTTACGCAAACCGCGACCATCTAGATAAACCACATGTTCAAGGTTCGGCAGCTGGTCGCGCACTTCGGAAATCTTGTCGACCTGTTCTTGATCCGCGACAAGCGCAAAACGTGCACCGCTGTTTTCAAGGGCATAGGCGATTTCTTCAGCGGCGGCGTCTTGATAAAGCGGAACGGGGATTGCACCAACCTTTTGAGTCGCAATCATTGCCCAATAAAGCGCCGGACGATTGCGCCCAACGACAGCAACCAAATCACCTGCATCAACCCCAAGGGTCAACAACCCTTTGGCCAGATCCTCGACGTTTTTGGCAGCCTCTGCCCAGGTCCAAGTTTGCCAAATGCCAAACTCTTTCTCACGATAGGCGACCTTGGCCCCCATCGAACGCGCATTGCGCGACAGCAGTTCAGGCAATGTTTTTGCACCACCTGTATCCGGTCCAGCCGACATATATTTCCTCCCACACCGCAGTCCTTCACCGCGGTATTCCTTCACGTTAGCCTATGAATCCTGCATCAAGTTTTCTAAATCCTAACGAATTGTTGCAGATTAAACTTCTCTCATTTTCGAGCGGCAAAACCTGTTAGGAAAAACGTATGAACAGGCAGTCCATGCAACTCGTCGGGATGATCAGATCAGGATTAAATCTGATCTCACAGGCAATCTCTATTCATGATCAGGATCTCAAACTGGTCCACGCGAACCGCCGGTTTCAAAAGATGTTCCAGATTCCAGATGTGTTGATGCAGCCTGGAACCGATTTTTACGAGACATTACAACATGTTGCACGGCAAGGCGAATACGGCCACGTGGATGACATCGATGCATTCGTCGAAGATAAAATGGCCCTCGCCCGCCAGTTTGCACCGCATTACTTTGAACGCACGCGGGCCAATGGCACGTCCATTTCTGTTGACGGTAGCCCGCTTGATGAGGGGGGCTGGATCACGGTTTATACCGACATTACCGAAATCAAACGACAAGACGCGCAAATCCGATCACAAGCGCAAAGCCTGTCTGCGGAATTGCTGGAACGCTCCGCAACTTTGGCCGAAACCAACAGAGAACTAACCGCAACCGTGCGTGCGCTAGAATCAGCGCAACAGGATTTGAAAGTTTCGCGCGAACGGCTTGATCTGATCAACCGAATGACCCCCGCCCATATCGCCCACGTAGATGCCGATGGTTTTTATACCCATTCCAATGGGCGGCTCTCCAGCATCTTGCCGGACACAGAAACCGACATTCTCGGCAATCATATGAGCACGGTTTTGGGCGATCAAATTTGGTCACATGTTGCGTCGCGATTGGCGCAAGTCATGCGCGGTGAGGAAAATGTTTCCGAATTCAGAGACGAAACGTCTGGCAAGTTTGTCCGCCTCGCGATGTCGCCAGATTTTGGCGCTGATGGCGCAGTGAACGGTGCCTATATCCTGTCCACCGACGTCACCGAAGAAGTCACCGCCCGCGACGCACTGACCTATGCGCGCCGCCGTGAATTGGCGACCACGCTGACCAGCGCAATGTCGCATGATTTCGCCAACCTTCTGACGATCATCATGGGCGAACAGTCGCGGCTGGACGCTGTCAAAGGGCTTGATCCAAAAGTGCGCACCATCAGCGAAACCATTAAATCCGCGGCCAAACGCGGGGCTGATCTGGTGGGGCGGCTCAACAGTGTTGCACCACATATGAAACTTGACCCCACAGCGGTGAACCTCGCGGCATTTTTCAAGACATTTGAGCAACTGGCCCGCGCGACGCTTTCACCAGATATTTCGTTTACGCTGACGTCCGATATCAAGGATGACACGCTGATCTTTGATGCGGGCTTTGCACAGGATGCATTGCTTAATCTTGTGATAAACGCCGGCGAAGCCTGCGGCGAAACGGGCACAATTACCGTAACCGCCAGCAAGACTTCAGATGATCAACTGCAACTGCAAGTCAGCGACACTGGTTCAGGTTTTCAGGACGCCGCCTTGGACGAAGCATTGAACCCCTTCTATTCCACCAAAGGCAGCAAGGTCGGCCGTGGATTGGGGCTGACATCTGCCTATGACTTTGCCAAATCCAGTGGCGGAATCTTGCGGTATGGCAACAAGGCAGGTGGCGGGGCTGAAGTCACATTGCGCATTCCGTATCTTCTGCCCTCACCCGATGAAAACGGGCTGGTCCTGTTGGTTGATGATGACGATGACGTGCGCCGCACGGTCCGCGGCTATCTGCGCACCTGCGGGCATGACGTTATCGAGGCGGTCTCTACGGACGAGGCCGCGCAATTGATGGCCGTGGATGGGCTGACCCTTATTGTTACGGACCTCGATATCGGGGGCACCGGAACCGGCCTAGACGTAGCCGCCACCGCGCCGTCCCATGTGCCAATTGTCGTCATAACAGGTCTACCGGAAGACGACCCATTGCGGCGCGCAGCCCAAAAAAAGCATATTGTCCTGACAAAGCCCTTTAGTTTTGATGACTTGAAGGCACAGTTGGATAAGATCGCCAAATGACACACCCCACGCACGTCTCAATCCTTGAGGATTCTCTGGAACTGCAACACCTGCTGGTCGATGTGTTGCGCGATGTCGGGTATGAAGTGCGCGCTTACGGCCGTGCGCAGGATTTCGAACGCGACCTCAACCAGTTTCAGCCAAAGGTTTGCATCATCGACCTCGGCCTGCCCGATAAAGACGGGTTGGGACTGCTGCAGAAAATCTCAACGGATCGCGAAACAGCCATTCTCGTGATCTCGGGGCGCTCCAGCCTGACCGATAAAATCGCCGGGTTTGAATTGGGCGCGGACGACTATCTGGCCAAACCATTCGAGATGCCGGAACTGGTCGCGCGCGTCAAAGCCTTGCTCAGACGGTCCGAACCCACCTCCGCGCCAAGCCAAAACACGCATTCGGTCGGCAATGTCACCGTTGATTTGGCACGGTTTACCCTGATCGACAGCGCAGGTCGCGAAGACCGACTATCTGCCAGCGAAGTCGCAATTTTAACTGTCTTTTTGAACAATCCCAACAGGCTGATCACCCGCGACAAGCTGCGCGACGAACTACAAGATCGCAGCGATCAGCACTCGTTTGACCGCGCCATTGATGTGCGGGTGTCGCGCTTGCGCTCCAAACTAAAGGACTCACCCAAGAATCCGAAGGTCATCAAGACGGTTTACGGCGCGGGATACATCCTGATTTCCGAAGCGGATTGAGCGCCGATCTCAGGAACGTCCCCGCCCTTCCAGCCACGGCAAAACGCCCGAGAAGTCTTTGCCCATGCCACCCTCATCGTTGACGTAGCGCGCATAAAGTTCTCGCGCCATTGCCCCCATTGGCGTGTCCGCATCGCACGAGATCGCCGCATCTTGGCTTAGACCAAGATCTTTGAGCATCAGTTCCGCCGCAAAGCCGGGTTTGTAATCGTTGTCCGCTGGGCTTGCAGGACCGACACCGGGTGCAGGGCAATAGGCGTTCATCGTCCAGCTATAACCCGATGACGTCGACACCACGTCAAACATCGCTTGGCGATCAAGACCCAGCTTGTCGGCAAGTGCAAAGGCCTCGCAGGTGGCAAGCATCGTCACGCCAAGGATCATATTGTTGCAAATCTTGGCGGCCTGCCCCGCACCCGAAGCGCCACAATGCACGGCCTTCTGGCCCATGATGTCGAACAGTGTTTTGGTGGTTTCAAATGCGTCCGCGTCGCCCCCGACCATAAAG
>JAHBAO020000372.1 GCA_018500065.2 Octadecabacter sp.
ATATACAGTCATAAATTCAGTATCAGTCCCCGAAGGCGGGGCACCATCACGCGATGGCAGCGAATGCAGGCTCATGTCAGTCTCCGTCTCAATCGTTTCTCGAACTTTCTGGAACCCGAGTGCCATGCAAGTGGCAAACATTCCGTTAAATTACGAAAAATTTTGTGAAACGAAGTTCTAAATCGCGGATGGTTTGGTAACGCCAATCGCGCCTTCGCGGATCATATCCATTAGACTGCGATAGGTTTCCGGTTCAACAGATTGTCCACTAACCCATTGATACAAATCATGATCATTCTCGGATAGTAGTTTGTCGTATAGGGCAAGTTCATCAGCGTTCAGGTCCGCCAAATGCGCCTTGGAAAATCCCATCAAGATCAAATCCATCTCTTTGATTCCGCGCCGAATTGAGCGCATGTGCAGTCGTTTGCGCATGACATCCAGGGGTTCATTCATGCTTGATCCATCCTGCGAAGTCTTTTTTCAAGCTTGGCCAACCGATCATTGGACGCGGTCAGTTGCGCGCGCACCGCACGTACCTCGCTCAGTATTTCACCGACATCAGACGTCACTGGCGCGTCGTCTTCGGGCGCCAAAAGCCCCTCACCTTCCGCCGTTAAAAGCCAGCGCAGGGACACACCCAGAATACCGGACAGAATGCTCAGGCGATTGGCACGTGGTTCGCTCAGGTCTTCTTCCCAATTGCGCAGCGTGCTGGTCTTGATGCCAACCCGTTGTGCCAGTTCCTTCTGGCTCAGGCGTGCCGCTTCACGCGCCGCGGCTAGCCGGTCACCGAATGTTGCCGTTTCTTCGCCGTACCAGTCGACTGTTTCGGAGTGTTCGTCCATCGTGGTCCCCATTCGGTTTAAGATCAGTTGCCGTTCCATCTCGCGCCCCATATGACACGAATAACATTTAACTTCCACACGAGGCGAACCGATGTCTTTTCTCTCAGCGACGCTTGACCGCGTAAAACCATCACCAACCATCGCAGTGACGACAAAGGCGCAGGAATTGAAGGCCGCCGGGCGTGACGTGATCGGCCTTGGCGCAGGTGAACCGGATTTTGACACGCCCGACAACATCAAAGCAGCAGGCATCGCTGCGATCAATTTAGGCAAAACCAAATACACCGCCGTTGACGGCATTCCAGAGCTGAAAAAAGCGATCTGCACCAAGTTTCAGCGTGACAATGGCCTGACCTATGAGCCCGCACAGGTCACAGTCGGCACGGGGGGCAAGCAAGTCCTTTATAACGCATTCATGGCGACCCTGAACGCAGGTGACGAAGTCATCATCCCTGCCCCCTATTGGGTCAGCTACCCCGACATGGTGCTTTTAGCGGGCGGTGAACCTGTGTTCATCCAAGCCCCGCTGGAGACGGGCTTTAAAATCACCGCCGATCAACTTGAAGCGGCGATCACGCCAAAAACCAAATGGTTCCTGTTCAACTCGCCGTCCAACCCGACGGGTGCTGGGTATTCATGGGATGAGCTTAAGGCGCTCACCGATGTGCTGCTGCGCCACCCCCACGTCTGGGTTCTGACCGATGATATGTATGAACACCTCGCTTACGGTGATTTCACGTTCTGCACCCCTGCGCAGGTCGAACCGCAGCTCTATGATCGCACACTGACTATGAACGGTGTGTCCAAGGCCTACGCCATGACAGGCTGGCGCATTGGCTACGCAGCGGGGCCAAAAGCCCTGATCGGCGCGATCCGCAAAGTTCAAAGCCAATCCACGTCCAACCCCTGCACCATCAGCCAATGGGCCGCGATTGAGGCACTGGAAGGCAACCAAGACTTCATCGCGCCCAACAATGAACTGTTCGTGCGCCGGCGCGATCTGGTGGTCTCCATGCTGAATGATGCTGACGGCATCATCTGCCCGAAACCCGATGGTGCGTTCTACGTCTATCCAAACATCGCAGGCTGCATCGGCAAGACCTCCCCCGCTGGCACACAAATCGCCAACGATGAAGTCTTCGCCACGGCCCTGCTGGAAGAAACAGGCGTCGCGGTGGTTTTCGGCGCCGCGTTCGGTCTTAGCCCCAACTTTCGCGTCAGTTATGCCACTTCAGACGAAGCGCTGAAAGAAGCCTGCACGCGCATTCAAACCTTCTGTTCCAGCTTAAGCTAGCCGCGGCGATGATGCTCTGATAGACTGCTCCTAGAAACGTGAGCAGGTGACGTATGGGCGCAGATCTTCCAGACTATTACTTCCGTGTCCGTGAAAACGGCGCGGCCGTGTTTCGTGTTGATACAGAAAACCGCCAGCGCCGCATTGAGATGGACCAGATCGCGGTCATCAACATCAAGAACGGTGAAGTAAAACCACAGGGCGATCGCACGCTTTCAGACACCGACATCACGCGGATCGAAACTTGGATGGCCGAACGCATGGCCCTCCTCGCCCAGCGCGACATCGACGACATTCACCGCGCGGTTGATTACCTCAACATCACCACGCAATGGGTGCAGTCCAAAGCCAGCGATCAACAGCTCGAAGGCATCACAGATGACTTACTGCTGGCGATGCACGACCTGCGCACAATCTTGGTACGCAAAAAAGCAGACCGCCTGATGAAAGACCAAGACACCGCTGAGTAACCCCGTCTACTTTCACCTTGCTTTTTTTCATGAATATCCCGGGGTCCGAAGGACGGGGCATTGCGCCAAGAAATCACGCAGCGATTGGGGGCTGGCCCCTCTTTCTACGCCAATTTTCTTGAAAATTGGCTACCTGCCCGCTGCAAGCGCAGGCTTACTGATATGAACAGAGCGCCCCCAAAACCGCTGGCTGAGCAGCGCCCCAGCGACGCCCAGACCCACGGTCAGACCAAGCCATAATCCAACAGGCCCCCAATCAAACACGAAAGCCATAACATAGCTCGCTGGAATGCCGATTATCCAATAACTGACAACGGCCAACCACATCGGCACACGCGTATCTTGCACACCGCGCAAAACCGATAACGCGACGATTTGGGCCGCGTCCACAAACTGAAACAGCGCAGACAACATCACCAACACCACCCCAAGCGCCAAAACAGCATCCCGCGCGGGGTCCGATGGGTCGAGGAATAACCCGACAAAAAACGCAGGTATCGCGAGATAAAGCGCGACAACAATCGCCCCGAAACTCAGCGAGACAAAATATGCCACTATCGCACTACGCCGAAGTTCTGCTTCATCCCGCGCACCGAAATGACGGCTCGCGCGGATCGTTGCAGCTTCGGACATGCCAACATGAAACATGAACATAAACGCGGTCAGCTGCAGCGCGATCCCGTGGGCCGCGAGCTCGATCTCGCCAATCCACCCCATCATTACGGACGCCCCGGTAAACAGCGCGCCTTCTGCAAAGGATGTCAGACCGATCGGCATGCCAAGGCGAAACACTTGCATCATGGCCTCGTTGTCGCTTTTCCAGATGCGGCGGAACAATTCGGCTTCTGGCTTTTTCCATTGCGTGTAGGCCATCAGCGCAACCATCTGCAAAATCTGGATCACGACAGACGCAATCGCCGCGCCCTCAATCCCCAACTCCGGTGCGCCTAAGTTACCGAAAATTAGCGCATAATTCACAAGCGCGTTTGCCGCCAACGCCACAAGCGTAATCCACAATTGCACCGCCGTCAGTTCCAACGCCCCAAGGTAAGAGCGCATAACCTGCGCGCCCATCGCCGGAAACATCCCCAGCACGGCAATCCGCAGATACAAACCACCCTGCACCGCCACCGCTGGTTCTTGTCCCATCATTAGCAAGACCTGTTCGCCGTACATGAACGGAACAATCAACAACGCCGCATAGATCGCAGACAACCACAGCGCCATGCGCGTCACACGGCGGGCGCGGGTCTCATCGCCCATCTCGACCGCTTCAGCGACCATCGGCGTGACAGCACGCCCAAATCCAGCGCCAATAATAAACGTGATAAACCACAACCCGGTGGCAACGGTTGCCGCCGCCAGTGACGTGACAGAATACCACCCCAGCATGATCGTATCCGTCATATGGATCGAAAAGCCCGCAACATTGGCCCCGACAAGCGGCAAACCAAGTTTGAGCAAACGGCCCGTGTGGGTGCGATATGACATCTGAGTGGACATCCTGAAGGCATATGCCCAATTTTGGCATGGGTCTAGCCTTGGAGCACTTCAAAGGAAGCGATCATGTTCGAGACATTTATTGACGACACCCAGACCTTCCTGAAAGCGCTCGGCGCGAACAACAAACGCGGCTGGTTTGTACACGCCATTTAGAAATGTCAGCGGCTGTGCAAAGCGGGAATGTCACCACGGGCGCTGACGAGAGCATGGCTTAACAAGCAGGAGACCTCACATATCGCAGGGTTGGTCAGCCTTGCAGATTGATGCTGTCGAACGCTTTGGCTAGCGTCTTTATATGTACCAACACCTGAAACTTCATACCGACGTTGACGTCTTAAAGCACTCTCCGCTGGTGCGTGAGATGGTCATGGCCTTGCTGTATGCCGATGAAAATGGGGGGATCGGGCTGACCACACAGCTCAAATCCGCCTTCACGGACCTTTGGCCTTTATCGGACATGCTGATCGGCGCGGTCGAACCCCCAACGATCCAGTCAAGACCGCCAAAATTTATCGAATTTTGGCCCCCGCCCGCCGCAGGCGTAAAACAACCCGCCGCAGGCGTAAATCAAATCCCTAAAGGACTTGGTCAGCCACATCCGTGAACGCCTTCAACGTCGCATCCACATCGCGCAGCTTATCTATCCCGAACAGCCCTATTCGGAACGTTTTGAAATCAGCCGGTTCATCCACGGCCAGTGGCACGCCCGCCGCAATCTGCATGCCTGCCGCCGCGAACTTCGACCCGTTCTGAATGTCGCTGTCGTTGGTGTAACACACAACAACACCCGGTGCGCCAAAGCCTTCAGCCGCGACAGGTTTTAACCCCTTGCCCGCCATATATGCCCGCACGCCATTGCCCAGTTTCCACTGTGCCTCGCGCAGGGCATCAAAGCCGATCTCTTTGGTCTCAATCATCGTGTCGCGGAAATCACGCAGGGCGTCTGTCGGCATGGTTGCGTTATAGGCGTGGCCACCGTTCAGATAGGCTTCCATAATCTGACGCCATTTCTTGAGATCAATGGCGAAGCTGTTTGACGTCGTCGCATCCAGACGCTCAAGCGCACGCGTCGACATCATCACCAAGCCCGCGGACGGGCTGGACGACCAACCCTTTTGCGGCGCGGAAATCAGCACGTCCACGCCCGTGGCTTTCATATCAACCCAGGCACACCCCGACGCGATGCAATCCAGAACCATCAGTGCCCCGACCTCATGTGCGGCCTCAGCCAATGCCTTCACGTAGTCATCCGGCAAAATGATGCCAGCACTGGTTTCGACATGGGGCGCAAACACGACATCAGGTTTTGCCTCACGAATGGCGGCCGTTACCTCTGCAATCGATGCAGGCGCAAACGGTGCGCGGCTGTCGTTGCCGGTTTGACGCGCCTTATGGACTGTCGTCTTGGACGTGAATTCACCTGCGTCAAAAATCTGACTCCAACGGTATGAAAACCAGCCATTGCGCACAATCAGCGCATGGGCGTTGCCGCCAAACTGACGCGCCACCGCTTCCATGCCAAAGGTACCACCACCCGGCACAATCGCCACGCCATCTGCGTTATAGACGTCACACAACATCGTGTGCAGGTCGCGCATCACGCCTTGAAACACCTTAGACATGCTGTTGAGGGATCGATCGGTGAACACGACCGAGAATTCCATCAGTCCATCGGGGTCAACGGGGGTGTGGTGGGTGCGGTGGGTGCCAACTGTCATAGGGTCCTCCAAAGTTAGAAGGCAGTGATAGGCAGCCCCGCGCGCGAAATCAAAGGCTAAATTGACGCGTGGAGGCATCGGCGCGGCAAGGCCCCCTTTCGCAAAGCCTCACGACGCAGTCTTGTCCAATGCGTGCTCATCGCTGCGACGGCGCGCAGCAGCAGGCGCGATCACCCGGCCATCGCGTTCGAAAGGCTCAACAAGCTCCCAATCCACAATGGTCGTGTTCCGCCCAGCCGCTTTGGCACGATATAGGCAGGCGTCGGCCCGTTGGATCGAGGCTTCAATGTCCTCGATCTTTTCTTTGAGCGAGCCCCCCACCGAGACCGTTACCGAAATCTGCCCCACGTCAGTCGGCGTCACGGCATTTTGGGTGCCCACGCGGATACGTTCGGCAATCTTCCACCCCTCTTGGGTGGTGGCTTCATGCAGGAAGATCAAAAACTCCTCGCCCCCGAAGCGACACACAATATCCTCTTCGCGCACCTGAACGCGCAAAACCTGCGCGACACGGGCAATCACCTCATCCCCGATCAGATGCCCGTAGGTATCGTTGACGGCCTTGAAGTGGTCGATGTCGATCATCAGCGAGACGCCATAAGCCTCATCATTCATCGCCAAGCGCGAGAAAAAGAAATCCCGCGTCGCCACATCGGTCAGCCGGTCCCGCTCAACGAGCGCCTTCAATTCTTGTGAAAGCTGAGTGATATGTTCCAGTTTGGTGCCGATAAAATAGGACATAGAGAATGCTAGGGTAACGGTCAGAACGTTGCTGATCGCCAGTTCCCACGGCCAATCTACTCGGTCGTAAAGGGCCATAACGGTCGCTGACACGATCACGCAGGCAACCACCGTGTAGGTGAGTGAATTAAAAAGAATGCGCCGCCTTTGACGGGCATCAACCTGAGCGTGATCAAACATGGGCGCAGGTAGAACAGACAAACCCTACGAAGGTGTTAAGCCTGCGCAATTGGCCCGGCGCGGCGTTCCTCACTAAGCAGCACGTTGGCCTCAACGTCGCCCACACCGGGCAATGTCATCACACGACGGCGCAACACCCGTTCAAAATCCGCCAAATCGCGCGCCACGACCCGCAGGCGGTAATCGTATAGCCCCAGCACATGTTCGACCAATTGCACTTCGGGGATCGCCGTCACCGCGCGTTCGAAATCGTCCAGCGACACCCGCCCCTTTGTGGCCAGTTTGACCCCAAGAAAGACTGTCACCCCGAAGCCCAGCTTTTCGGCATCCAAAGACACCCTCTGCCCCGCCAGAATACCCG
>JAHBAO020000035.1 GCA_018500065.2 Octadecabacter sp.
AGCTGAACGCGTAAAAGGCGACACAGGTGAAAACCTGATCGGTTTGCTTGAACGCCGCTTGGACGCAGTTGTTTACCGCGCCAAGTTCGTTCCAACTGTATTCGCGGCACGCCAGTTCGTGAACCACGGCCATGTCACTGTAAACGGCAAGAAGGTTAACATCCCGTCTTACCGCGTTAAAGAAGGCGATGTGATCGCTGTTCGCGACAGCTCCAAGCCGAATGTTGCTGTTCTGGAAGCCGTTGCTCTGACAGAGCGTGACGTTCCTGATTACATGGAAGTTGATCACTCCAAAATGACCGCGACATTCGTGCGCGCACCTGGCCTCGGCGATGTGCCGTACCCAGTCATGATGGAACCAAACCTCGTGATCGAATACTACGCTCAGAACTAAGTCGGTTCAGAGCCTGAAATTCAGAAAGCCGCGCCTTTTGGGTGCGGCTTTTTTGATTCAAGTTTTACCGAAAATACAACGATGGCGGATGTCAGTAACATTTGCCGTTGCGCCAGCGATGTTGACAACGATTTTCCTACGCGAGCTTTTGTATTACGCGTCGCAGGTTTTGACGGTGTCGTCGGCAAACCCATTCTGGCCGTTTTAACATTGCTCGATCGAACGTTGGCCGCAAATCTTTTGCTGATCGTGTTGTTTTCGGGCTATGAAAGCTTCGCCTCCAAGCTTGATTGGGGAAAGGACGCAGACAAACCAGACCGGATGGGTACAGTCTGGTTCGTCATCATCCACATGAGGTTCGTGTTCTCTGGCATCATCCTTGCAGGCATGGATCACCTCTCGGGTTGTGCGAAAATCAAGATGAAAGAAGCGACAATGAAGTAAGGCTTCTGGTCTCTGCGTCCTTGCCCCATTAGAAGGGCATAGACGTTAAACGGAATGTATCGATGAGCAATATAAAACCACAACCGGGCATTATGGATATCGCCTTGTATGTAGGCGGAAAAAGCCATGTGGACGGGATTAAAAACGTGTTGAAACTGTCCTCGAACGAAAACCCGTTCGGACCATCCGATGCGGCCAAAGACGCAATTGTGCGTGCCTCTCATGATGCGCACCGCTATCCGTCCTCTGATCACGCCAGCCTGCGGGCCGCGATCGGGGATGTCTGGGGGCTTGATCCAGCGCGCATCATCTGTGGCGCCGGATCTGATGAGATCCTGACATTCCTGTGCCAAGCCTATGCAGGCAAAGGCGACGAGGTAATCTACACCGAGCACGGTTTTGCGATGTATCGCATTTGCGCACTGGCAGCAGGCGCGACCCCTGTTGAAGTGGCCGAGCGTGAACGTGTCGTTGATGTCGATGCGATCCTTGCAGCCTGCACCAAGAAGACCAAAATGGTGTTCATCGCCAACCCTGCCAACCCGACGGGCACGATGATCGGCGAAGCGGATGCCACACGTCTTGCTGAGGGTCTGCCAAAGGGCGCGATCCTCGTGCTGGATGGGGCTTATGCGGAATATGTGGATGGCTATGACGCGGGCAAAGTGCTGGTTGAAAGCCGCGATAACGTTGTGATGACGCGCACGTTTTCCAAAATCTACGGTCTTGGTGGTTTGCGCGTCGGCTATGGCTATGCGCCCCAAGCGATCATTGATGTGCTGAACCGCGTGCGCGGTCCGTTCAATGTGTCCTCTGTTGGCCTCGCCGCCGCCGAAGCCGCCATGCGCGACACGGCCTACACCGAGAAATGCCGCATCGACAATGCCAAGCAACGAGAGTGGATGGCAGGCGCTTTGGCCGAGCTTGGCGTGCCGTCAGATACCTCCACCGCGAACTTTATCCTTGCGCGGTTTGGGTCCGAAGAGGACGCGAAGGCGTGCAACGATCACCTGACGACACAGGGCATTCTGGTGCGCTATGTCGGTGGCTATGGCATTCCCGAAGGCCTGCGCATCACCGTCGGAGACGAGGCATCCTGCCGCCGCGTTGTTCATGCCATTGGGCAGTTCGTGAACCCTGATAAGGACGTAGACGCATGACTGTGATGTATGACCGCGTGGCGCTTATCGGGCTTGGCCTGATCGCGTCTTCGATGTTCTGGGCGATGAAACGCGCTGGGCTTGCGGGCGAAGTCACAGGTTATGCGCGGTCTGAAGAAACACGCGATGTAGCGCGTGAAATTGGATTATGTGATCGCGTGTACGACAGCGCTGCCGAGGCCTGCGAAGGCGCTGATCTGATTGTGTTGTGTGTGCCGATTGGCGCGATGGACACTGTCGCGCGTGAGATTGCGGGCGTGCTGAAAAAGGGCGCGGTCGTCACCGATGTCGGTTCTGTGAAACGCGCGGTGATTGATGCCGTTGGCCCGCATATTCCCAAAGGCGTGCATTTTGTCCCGGGTCACCCGCTTGCGGGTACTGAACAATCCGGCCCACGGTCCGGCTTTGCGGAACTGTTCGACAACCGTTGGTGCGTTCTGACGCCGGAAGGTGCTGACAAAGATGCGACGGCGAAATTGCGTAGCTACTGGGAGGCGTTAGGCTCAAACGTGGATGAAATGGATGCAGATCACCACGATCTGGTCCTTGCGGTTACCTCGCACACGCCGCACCTGATTGCCTATACAATGGTCGGTGTTGCCGATGACCTGAGCCGTGTGACCGACACCGAAGTCGTCAAGTTTTCCGCGGCTGGTTTCCGTGATTTCACGCGTATTGCCGCGTCTGACCCAACAATGTGGCGCGATGTGTTTTTGAATAACAAAGACGCCACGCTCGAAATCCTTGGGCGCTTCACGGAAGAACTGTTCGCACTGCAACGTGCGATCCGCCAAGGCGACGGTGAGCATCTGCACGAATATTTCACCCGCACCCGCAGCATTCGCCGTGGCATCATTGAAGCGGGCCAAGATACGGATGCGCCAAACTTTGGCCGGAACCCCAAACAATGAAGCTGTTGGCAACCGTCTTGAGTGTCGCAGTCGTCCTGAGCGCGTGTTCGCGTAAGGAACCGGAAATCGATCCGCAATTCGGCCCTGGCAACGTTTGCGGCGATCCGGCGTTGTACGGTGAAGCCATCGGGACCGTTGACGGTGCCGGCGCGTGCGGAGTTGCGGACGCAGTGCGCCTGACGGCCGTGTCTGGCGTAACCCTTTCGACCCCTGCGACAATCAACTGCGCAACAGCAACAGCGTTGAAATCATGGGTCGAAGATGGCGTTCGCCCCGCCGTGGGCGATACAGGTGGCGGCGTACAATCCCTGCGCGTGGTGGCGCATTATTCATGCCGCAGCCGCAACAACCAATCCGGCGCGCGCCTGTCTGAACACAGCTTTGGCAATGCGATTGATATTGCCGGGATTGGGCTGGCCGATGGTTCTGAAATGACGGTTCTGACGGGGTGGAACGGGCAATACGCCAGGCAACTGCGCCAGATGTGGCAAGCGGCCTGCGGCCCATTTGGAACTGTTCTCGGCCCGGAAGCGGACCGTTTTCACCGCGATCATTTCCATTTCGACACGGCTGATTACCGCTCCGGTAGTTTTTGCCGCTGATCTAGCGCAACCGTGGCGCGGCCCCAAGCGGGATTGGTCCAAGCGCCATCTGGCCGTCTATGATCGACAGTGTCACCGTTAGCGTGTCTGGAACATGCGGCGTTTCATCAATGCTCGCGGCCATTCCAACGATCAGCAAACGCCGTTGTTCAGGGATTGACCCCGTCGCCACGGCAAGGTCCAGAACTTGTTGCCAGTTGCGGGCGGAAATACTGAACGAACCGTCTAAGAGCCCTGTTTCGTCAGGCGTCACATCGCCAATGGCAGAAACCGACATGTCCCCCCACGCCAGCGCAAATTCTTTGATGCTAATCGCCGCAAGCTCGATCGGGTTTGTGCTCGACCCGTTCAGCTCAATCGGGGCGGTCAGATCGACGTCACTGTCAAAACGAAGGCTTTGCATAATCGGGGGCTGCAGGTTTTGTGGGTCGATAATACGACGGATGTCTTCGGGAAGTTCAATCGAACGCGCCTCAAGGAACACATCATAGGTCTGGCTGGTTGCCGGCGTCAGGCGCATCGCGGCAAGGATACTTGCCATCGCCAATTCCGCACCTTCTTCGGTCTGGATACGCGGGTTGTCCATCTCGATGGTCGCCGTCTGAAATACCAACGACGCATTCGTGCGGACCTTACCGGATGCCCGCATATCATTGGTAAGCAGGGTAAAAACCTCACCGCCTACAGTTAGCGTTTGCTCGTTCGGGAAAACGGCGATGACTTCGTTGGGGCGGTAGGACAGGGCGAACAGCTGGAAAAGTGGGGCAGTCCAGCTGGTTGCGGTCATTGGGTCGCTGAATTCCAGATTGG
>JAHBAO020000284.1 GCA_018500065.2 Octadecabacter sp.
CCGCCGGTGTCTACCCCAAGAAGATGCGCCATAAAGTCCTCGTTCGTTTTCAGCACGCTAGGGCTTCGGTGGTGTAGCGCTGGCCCAAGGGCGACATTTCAAGGGTGAACTGTTTTTTAAGCCTTGGAAAGGCTCTCCAACTCAATAATTTTCCCGCCCGCGGCTTTCGCATCCTCAGCATCGTGGGTGACCATTAAAACGGGCAATTCACGTTCTTTAGCGGTTCGGAAAACCAACTCCCGCACTTGTGCACGTAATTCCGCGTCGAGGCGGGAAAATGCTTCGTCCAGAAGCAAGGCGCGTGGATTTGAAAGTAACATACGCATAAGCGCGACGCGCGCCTTTTGGCCTCCCGATAAGGTAGCAGGATCACGGTCTGAGAAACCGTCCAACCCAACGTCGCGCAATCCGGCATCGATTCTGGCACGTCTCAAGGATTTGTTCCCGCCAGGGGGCATGCCAAAAGCAAGATTTGCGCCAACTGACATGTGTGGGAACAGAAGATCGTCTTGAAAAAGGATTCCAATATGGCGCGCATGAGGTGGTTTTCGCGTTATGTCTTCACCGCCTAGAATAACATACCCCATTCCAGCGAAAGCCGCAGGCAGCGTGCCCGTGATGAAGGCCAGCAAGGTAGACTTGCCGACGCCGGATGGCCCCATAACGGTTAGGATTTCACCGGCTTGAATGACATGGTCCACTTCAATCAATGGTCTGCCGTCTCTTAGAATGCAAACTTCTTGCAGGATTAGACTCTTATTCATGCAAATTCCTTCGATTGCGCCATAGAAACGCTGGGACCGCGAGGGCGAGCGTAAACGGCACCAAAGCCGCCAAAGTTTGGACCAGACCATATACGCCGATCGCACGTCTGTCGCCACCGGACGCAAGCGCAACAGCCTCAGTAGTAAGTGTGGAAACCCTGCCGCCACCGATCAGAAGAGTCGGAAGATATTGGCCGACCGAAACTGCAATACCGACCGCTGTCGCAGTTAGGATTGGTCGCAACAACATCGGTGCACGAACACGCCAAAAGACGGCCCAAGGTCGAGCGCCCAGTGCGGCGGCAACAATCGCATTGCGTGCATCCCATGATCGCCAAGGATCACCGAGAGAGAGAAATACGTAAGGAAGAACGAACACCAAGTGCGCGAAAATGACAGGGATTCGCCCAACATCAGCGCCAATACTCAGAAGGAGTGTTTGGAGGCCCGGTAAGAAAGCGGTTTGCGGGACCAGTAAAGGCAAATAGAGCATCCAAAGTCCGCGCCGTGAGAGTGGTTTTCCACTGCGATGTTCTGCTTCGAGGCAACCAAGAACTAACGCCAGCGCCAACAACACGGCGACCCCTGCGACAAAGAACGTTTCACCCAAAGTCGCGAACGCGTTTGGTCCGTGTCGATTCCATGTTCGTAACGTGAATCCATCTGGAAGTACGTTGGGAAAGCTCCAGAATGCAGCAAAGGACCAAACCAACAAACCAGCAATTCCGAAGAAGACTGCCAAAGCTGAACCAGATCCTAATCCTAGGGAAAACGCCCGAAAAAAGCAGTCCAACTTCCCACGTTCGCCAGACATGATCCAGCGTTTCCCAACCTGTGCGATGAGGCGCTCCCCGAGCCACCATAAGCATAGCGCGCCGATCACAAGCGCCAATTGCAAAAGTGCGGCGGCCGCGCCGGTTAAGCGCATCGAAAGGTCCGGATCGCTCATCCATTTTACGATCTGGACGGATAAAGTAGGCGGTGTTGTAGGGCCAAGTATTAGAGCAACGTCAACGACGCTCATTGAATAGGCGATGACGACGTAAACTGGCAGCCGGATTTGGTCGTAGACCCGTGGGAAAACAGTCTTTAACCAGCCAGTAACCCGACCGTAGCCCAAAGATTGAGCCACAAAGAGCGACCTGCGAGGTTGTGCCTGTCCCATCGCCGCGATGGACATGAGAAGCAGGAAAGGGACTTCTTTTACGACCAGTCCCGCGATCATGGCGAGGCCAAGTTGGTCTTGGACAATGAGAAGATCCGGGGGCCGCTCCCAGCCTGTTAGTGCTGGCGATAGAAGCCGTGCAACCCAGCCGGACGGTGCGATAAGAAACGCGAGGCCGAATGCGGCTGCTGCGTGCGGCACCGACAAAAGCGGGGACAGTAGGCGTTCGAGGATGCGAAATGCCTTGGTGCCTGACCAACCGGCGAGAATCAGCGCCACGATTCCAAGAGATAGCGATGTTGCAGCGAGGCCTGTTGTTATTGATAGGCGCGCCGCATCAATCAGGCCGCCCCACGCGAACAAGTGGCGAAAGGCCTCTAACGATGGCCCGTTCTGGCCTGCGGCTGGCAAATGCCCGAATGCGGGCAGTACCGTCCCCCAGAGACCCGCAACCACGGGCCCCAACATGGCAAGCAACGTAAGTGCGGGCAAGAACCGGAGCAAGTTTGACGATTCCTGCCGCGAACTTATTGGCCAGAGCCGTAACGTTCGGCCCAATCGTCAGCAATGCGTGTCATCCAACTTGGGTGCGGTTCGGCTTGAACAGACCCTAATTCAGCCGGAGACAGCGTCGCGATACCAAGTTCAAGCGCATCAAATACAGCGCGATCGTCTGCTGATAACGCATCCATGTTCAACACCGTCCCATAGCCCAAAACATTGGGATCCTGAGCGCGCGCTTGCGCCTCAGG
>JAHBAO020000425.1 GCA_018500065.2 Octadecabacter sp.
GGCGAAGGCCGGTTGGGATGATGTGATGTTGCTGGAACGCGACGAGTTGACGTCCGGGTCTACATGGCACGCAGCGGGCCTGTTGCCGTTGTTTAATATGTCCTACGCGACGACCCACATCCACAAATACTCGGTCGATTTTTATAAAGAGCTAGAGGCAGAGACGGGCCTGAACGCGGGCTTCGCCGTGGTCGGCAACCTGCGCATGGCCCAAACCAAGGAACGCATGGAAGAATACATGCTGTATGCGTCCACAGCGGAAACCTGCGATGTGCCGTTCGAGTGGTTGACCCCTGAACAGATCAAAGAACGCTGGCCTCTGATCCGCACGGAGGATCTGGAAGGCGCGATTTATCATCACACGGACGGCTATATTAACCCCGCCGATGTGACGATGGCGATGGCCAAGGGCGCGCGTCAACGCGGCGTTGAGATCGTGCGCAAATGGCAGGCGGATGCGTTTGATTGGAATGGAACAGCATGGGAGGTCACCTGCACCAAGATGGTCGAAAAAGGCGGCAATTTAGTGCCGTCTGAGGAACAGATTGTTATCACCGCCGAACACGTTGTCACCGCATCTGGCAACCACGCGCAGCGCACCGCGAAAATGCTTGGCATCAAAATGCCGGCGATCCCCGTTGAGCACCAATTTATCGTTATGGATCAAGATGCTGACTTGGTTGAACACCGCGCTGCTGGCAATGGTGAACACCCGGTTATCCGCGACGCGGACGCGCAATCCTATGTGCGCGAAGAGCGTGGCGGCTGGATTCTTGGCGTCTATGAAAAGGGCGCGCCTGCGTGCTTTGAACATGGTGTGCCTGACAGCTTCCGCGCTGATCTGTTCCAACTCGATCTTGAGCGGATCGAAGAGCAGTACATGGCGATGATTCACCGCGTTCCGTCGTGCGAGAATTCCGGTCTAAAGGACGATTTTAATGGCCCGATCTGTTACACACCGGACGGTAACCCGCTGGTCGGCCCCGCACCGGGATTGCGCAATATGTGGCTTGCTGAAGGGTTTTCCTTTGGCATCACTGCCGCGGGTGGCACGGGTTATTATCTTGCGCAGATGATGGTAGAGGGCGAAGCCGAAATCGACATGGCGAGCCTTGATCCCAAGCGCTACGGCGACTGGATGACCACGGAATACGCCGCGCGAAAGAACGAGGAATGCTACGACCACGTCTATATTCTGCACCACCCGGATGAGGAACGCCCAGCCTGTCGTCCGCTGCGCACAGCCCCCGCCTATGACCGCCAAAAAGCACGCGGTGCACAATTCGGGTTCGTCAACGGATGGGAACGCCCGAATTATTTCGGCCCGCTGGATGCACCTGACAGTTTCGACCATGACGCGCGTTCGTTCCGACGCGGCGATTGGTGGCAACACGCTGTGGACGAGGCGAAAGCGATCCGTGAAGGTGTTGGCCTGATTGATGCCACGGCCTTTACCAAGCACGTTGTTAAAGGCCCCGGTGCGACGGCGTTCCTGGATTGGTTCACCACAAACAAGCTGCCGAAAATTGGCCGTATCAACCTGACCTATGCGTTGACAGCGCACGGCACGACGCGCACCGAGTACACGATCGTTCGCACGGGCGAGGACAGCTACTACCTCGTCTCTGCGGGCGCTTGGACGGATTACGACGCCGATTTCCTGCGCAAAGCGATTGAAGACAAAGAACCGGAATTTGGCCGTATCGACTGCCAAAATGTCACCACACAGTGGGGCGTCTTCGCCATCGCTGGGCCGAAATCCCGTGATGTGATGAACGCGGTTATCAACGACGCAGATCCAGCGACGGCTCTGACCAACAAGCGGTTCCCTTGGCTGTCTGCCAAACAAATCGAGCTGGGCATGTGTCCGGTTAACGCGATCCGCGTAGCCTATACTGGGGAACTTGGTTGGGAACTGCATCACCCGATGGAAATGCAGAATTATCTATTTGATTTACTTGAGAAAGCAGGCGAACCGCATGGCATGAAATTGGTCGGTGCACGGGCGCAAAACTGGTTGCGCCAAGAGAAATCATACCGCGCGTTTGGCACTGAATTGGGGCGTGATGCGACCCCGCTCGAGGCTGACTTGCCACGCTTTGTTGATCTTGAAAAAGACTTCCACGGCAAAGACGCGATGCAAAAGATTGGTATTCGGTCGAAATGTGTCACGCTGCTGATTGATGGGCCTGCGGATGCGGACCCTTGGGGCCGAGAGGCGCTGATCCATGACGGTCAGAAGGTTGGGCGGCTTACGTCTGGTGGTTATTCCGTGGCCTTCAACAAATCTATCGGCATGGGCTATCTGCCACCGGAATTGTGCAAAGTTGGCACCAAGGTTAAGGTGCGCATGTTCCGTGAATTGTGGAATGCAGAAGTCGTGCAGGACAGCCCCTATGACCCGAAAAACGAAACCATTCGCAAGAACGCTGACAACGCTTAGAACGGGGCTTGGTGCCTGCTTGATAGTGCTGTTCGCCAACCCGGTACTGGCGGCAGGTTTCACCTCGCCGAGCGACAATATCAAATGCTACGTTGACGTCTACAGTGCGGAAAAAATGGACGAAATCGGGTTGGTTTGCCTTATCTCGAACGCCGAATGGGATTTGCCACCCTATTTCGGCGACGACGATCCAACCTGTGATCTTGACCGGACGCGCGCTATCCTGCTGCCGCGCAACGGTCCCCCGTCCGAGCAATGGATTTGCCACGGCGATGTGTTCTGGCCAGCCCCGCTAGGGGCCATCAGCTATGGCTCACAATGGTCGCTTTTTGGGTTCGAATGCAGCATGGAAACCGACGGTGTGCGATGTGCAAGCGCGGCGGGCAACTCCATCGCCGTGAACCGCGCGCGACGTTTGCTGAATTAAGCTTTGAACGCCACGTCGAGGCGCTGTTTCAAGCGCAGGTACTGTAACCGCTGGCTTTCGTTTTTGGCGTAGCCCTGTTTTTCAATCGAGGCCCAGTCAATCAACAACCGGCCCCGCATCGCGACATCAAACAACTTGGGTTTGATGTTGTGCTTGTAACCCTTGAAAAACATCTCTCGGTGCTTGGCGATAATGCCGGACCGGTCGATCTCCTCGCCCGGCATTTGGCGGTAAATGTCGACCTTCAGGAAATCGACGGTATCATAAAGCGCCA
>JAHBAO020000101.1 GCA_018500065.2 Octadecabacter sp.
ATTTTCACTCCAAGATCAATTGAGGTTTCATCGGTCAACTGCAACGGACCCAGCGGCATACCAACCAGTTTGGCCGCGTTTTCGATCAGGGCAGGGGCGACGCCTTCTTGCAGCATCCGAACGCCTTCGTTGACGTAGGGAAGGATGCAGCGGTTTGCGTAGAAGAAACGTTCATCATTGACGACAATCGGCGTCTTGCGGATCTGGCGCACAAAATCGAGGGATTTGGCAACAGCCACATCGCCGGTTTCCTTGCCACGGATGATTTCCACCAGCAGCATTTTGTCGACAGGACTGAAGAAGTGGATGCCGATGAACTGGTCAGGCCGCACAGATGCCTTGGCAAGTTCGGTGATTGGCAGGGTCGATGTGTTGGTCGCAAAGATCGCGTCGTCCCCGATGATCGCCTCAACCTTCTTGGTCATTTCGGCCTTCACGCCCACGTCCTCGAACACGGCTTCGACGATCAGGTCGCAGTCTTTCAACGCATCCAGATCAGTCGTCGCATTGATCAGGCCCAAAACAGCGGCTTTCTTTTCTTCGGTCGCCTTTTTGCGGGAAATTCCTTTGTCCATATAGGCCGTGGTGTAGTTCTTACCCTTGTCCGCAGCGGCCTGATCACGGTCGATCAACACGACTTCAATCCCGGCCAGCGCAGACACGAGGCTAATACCCGCGCCCATCATGCCAGCCCCCAAAACGCCGACCTTCTTGACGGTCTGGTCAGCCACATCAGGGCGGTTCGCACCCTTTTCAAGCGCTTCTTTGTTGATGAACAAGCTGCGGATCATCGCCTCGGAGCTGGGGTTCAACAAAACATTTGTAAACCAACGCGCCTCAATCTTGATGGCAGTATCAAACGGCACCATCGCGCCCTCATAGGCCGCGGACAGCAGTGCTTTGGCCGCTGGATAGACGCCTTTGGTCTTACCATTGATCATCGCAGAGGCACCCACATAGGTCATGAAACCAGCAGGGTGGTACGGTTCACCACCGGGCATTTTATAACCCTTTTCGTCCCACGGTTTCACGATTTTTGGCTCGGACAGAACCCACGCCTTCGCCGCAGACAGTAACTCATCAGCCGGAACAACTTCATCCACAAGGCCCGCTGCTTTTGCCTTAGCCGGGTTCAGCAGTTTGCCTTCCAACAGATAAGGTGACGCCGCCATCGCACCCATTTTGCGCACAAGGCGGGTGGTGCCACCCATCCCTGGGAAAATGCCGACCATGATTTCCGGAAGGCCAATCTTCGCCTTCGGATTGTCCGCCACGAAAATACGGTGACAGGACAGTGGAATTTCAAACCCGATGCCAAGACCAGTCCCCTGCATCGCGCAGGCAATCGGTTTACCGCCCTTGTTGGTTTTCGCATCCATCCCAGCGCGTTCAATCTTGCGCAGGATCGCGTGGCTGGCCATCAGGCCTTCCATCAAACCCTTTGCAGGGTTATCGCCGGCGCTTTCCTTCATCTTCGCGATAATGTTCAGGTCCATACCGCCAGCAAAGGACCCGTCTTTGCCGGACGTGATGATCACACCCTTCACGGCATCATCGGCCAGCGCCTGATCAATCAGCGCATCAAGGTCGATAAACCCCTGCTGGTTCATGACGTTCATGGATTTGCCAACAGTGTCCCACGTGATCAACGCCACGCCGTCTGCATCGGTTTTCAGTGTAAAATCAGTCATGTCGATGCTCCTTAAACGCGTTCGATGATTGTTGCTGCACCCATGCCGGATGCGATGCACAGCGTTGCAAGCCCGACTTCTTTGTCAGCGCGTTCCAGCTCATCCAACAATGTGCCGATGATGATCGCGCCAGTCGCGCCGAGCGGGTGGCCCATCGCGATGGACCCGCCGTTCACGTTGACCACTGAATGGTCCACATCGAATGCTTGCATGAAACGCAAAACAACAGACGAAAATGCCTCGTTTACTTCAAACAGATCAATGTCGGATATGCTCATGCCGCTATCGGCAAGGATTTTTTGGGTCACAGGAACCGGACCTGTCAGCATGATCGTCGGGTCGGTCCCGATCTTCGCTGTCTGGCGAATGCGTGCCCGTGGCTTCAACCCGAACTTCTCACCGAACGCCTTAGAGCCGACAAGAACACCCGCAGAGCCGTCCACGATGCCGGATGAGTTCCCAGCCGTGTGGATGTGATTTATCCGCTCAAGGTGCGGGTATTTCATCAGTGCGACCTTATCAAAACCGGGCATCACTTCGCCCATCGCTTGGAACGCCGCATTCAGCCCACCGAGGCTTTGCATGTCGGTCTGAGGGCGCATGTATTCGTCCGTATCCAAGATCGTCAGCCCGTTCTGATCCTTAACCGGAACGACAGACTTGGCAAAACGGTTGTCCTTCCAAGCCGCTTCAGCGCGGTTCTGCGAGGCGACTGCCAGTGCATCGGCGTCATCGCGGCTAAACCCGTACTCAGTCGCGATAATGTCGGCCGAAATGCCCTGCGGCACAAAGTAGGTGTTCATGGCGATGCTTGGGTCCACAGCAATTGCAGCCCCGTCAGAGCCCATCGGCACGCGGCCCATCATCTCAACGCCGCCCGCAATATAGGCCTCACCCGCACCGCCTTGAATTTGGTTCGCGGCAAGGTTCACAGCTTCCATGCCGGATGCACAGAAGCGATTGATCGCAAGGCCCGGAATGGATTGGTCCAGATCAGACGCCAGCACGGCGGTGCGTGCCAAACACCCGCCTGCTTCCTTAACTTGGGTGACATTGCCCCAAATCACGTCCTCAACGGCATGACCTTCAAGGTTGTTGCGCTCTTTCAGGGCGTTCAATACGCCAGCAGACAGTTTTGCAGATGTCACTTCGTGCAGGGATCCATCCTTGCGGCCCTTGCCGCGCGGGGTGCGGATCGCGTCGTAAATATAGGCGTCAGTCATCGGTTGGGTCCTTTCGAATTCGTCTTGATGATTGACGTGCACGTCAACCAAGGCCATTTCAAGTCTATCGTCGCGTAACTTACGCGTTAGGCCCGATCAGCGGGCGACCCCGGCATC